>NZ_BMGT01000003.1:900000-1079674 GCF_014640335.1 Edaphobacter dinghuensis
GCGATGGCTTTTTGCTACAAAGAATCAGCGGGCAGGGGACGGCATGGCTCGAACTTTCGGGCGAAGTCATCCTCAAGGAGCTTGCTGTAGGAGAGACCATTCGAGTGCATCCTGGCCATGTTGGCGCGTTCCAGTCGTCGGTCGGTTTTCAGATTCAGCGAGTCCCCGGCATCAAAAATATGATCTTCGGTGGCGACGGCGTCTTTCTCGCCGCTCTCACCGGTCCTGGCAAAATTTGGCTGCAGACACTGCCTATCTCCAAGCTCGCCCATCAGCTTATGGAGTACATGCCAGCCCAGCGCGGAGAACAGGCCACAGAAGGCGGCGTTGTCGGTGGTATCGTCGGCTCCATTCTCGGTGGAATGGGCAATCGCTAAATGGTCAGTTAGGACGCTTGCTTATTACCTCGTGCCATCCAGGCATCCACCGACCATCCGTTATATTGCAGTAAAAGCAGGAGCACGAAGTACACCAGCGCGTAGGTCAATTGCAGCCCTGCCGCTGGCCAGTCCTGTACCAGCGCGGAACCGAACGTCAGCACCATGATCAGCAGGCTTCCCGCAACCAGCGTGGCTCTCGTCCGCAGGCCGATCAGCAGCAACAATCCGAGAAGTGCCTCAATCGCAGGCAGCACCATGCCGAACGACCATATGCTCCACACCGGTAGTGGGGCGTGCGCGAACTGGCCTACGAGCTTCGACGCAAACACTCCCGGCCCAATCAGCATGCGGCTGATGCCATGCATCAGCAGGTTCAACCCCACCACAATTCGTAGCAAGGCATACGCCAATTGTTGATCGCCGTTCTCCAATGCAGCTTCCATCATTCCTCCATCGTGCAAAAACATCTATCCTTAAAGATAAGATGCCACCTTTTCTTGAACTGACACACGTTAACGTAGCGCGCGGCAACAACATGGTGCTCCACGACATCAACCTCAGCGTCAACACGGGGGAGCACATCGCCATCCTCGGCCCCAACGGCTGCGGCAAGTCCACCCTCATCAAGACCATCACCTGTGAGTGTTATCCCATTGTTCAGCCCGAGACCGGCGTCAATATCTTCGGGCGCAGCCGCTGGGATCTGACCGAGCTGAAGAAGCGGCTCGGTGTCGTCTCCGCCGAGCTCCCCGGCAAGCCCACGCTGCACACCACCGGCCGCGATGCTGTTCTTACCGGCTTTTTTTCGAGCAGCACTCTTTGGCCCAACCTTACTGTTACCGCCGCTATGCGTGAACGTGCTGATGAGGTGCTCGAACAGATCGACGCTGTCAATCTCGTCAACAAGCCTGTAGGCGAGATGTCCGCAGGCCAGCAGCGCCGCATCATGATTGGCCGCGCCCTTGTCGGTTCTTCGCAGATGCTTCTTCTCGACGAACCCTCCAATGCGCTCGATATCAGCGCCCAGCGCGAGCTTCGCAACCTTCTTCGCAAGCTGGCACAGCAGGGAACCGGCATTCTTCTTATCACGCACCATATCGCCGACATCATTCCCGAGATTGATCGCATCCTTCTGTTGCGTGATGGCCGCATCATCGGAGACGGCCCCAAATCCAAGCTGCTCACCGCGCCAACGCTCAGCGATCTCTTTCAGACAGAAGTTGAGCTTACGCAAAGAGACGGTTTCCACCACGCGTGGTAAACAGCATCTCATTGATTTGTTATGCTTACCGCACGAAAAGCGCTGTGATGGAGGTATCGGTTGAACCAGAACAGAGGAAGCGGAGCAGCCCACGCTTTTGCTGCACTGATGCTCATTCTTGCAGTGGGCATCGTGCATGCGCAGACAATGGTCAACCGGGTCTCCTTCACCGGCACGGTAGGGCAGAGCCGAATCGGCATGACGCTGCTAATTAATACTGCGGGAAGTGTCGTTGGTGGCCACTACTTCTACGCAAAGTATCTTAAAGACATTCCTCTCAAAGCTGGCACGCAAGGCTCGGGGATCATTCTCTTTGAACCGGAGGGCGGCCAGTTCGCGCTGCGGTTTAAAGGCAATGGCAGCGAGGCAGGCAAGCCGCTCAACTTCGAGAACAGCGTCGGCATGGAAGGCCGATGGATGAAGAACGATAGTTCTTATCCGGTCTCTCTGCAGATGGAGCAAAGCTCGCAGGCTCCCACGAACGCTCGTTGGTATCAGGACGTCACCAGCGAAAGCGATGCAGCCTTCGAGGCCCGCGTGCAGAATTTCTACAAGGCTGTCCTCGTCGGGGACCGTGCCGCTGCTGCCCGCTACGTCGATTTTCCTCTGCGCATCAATCGCAATGGCAAAAGCCGCATGGTCAACACCGCAGCCTTGCTATCCGCCCAGTGGAATCAGATCTTCACCCCTGCATGCGTTGATGCGTTCAAGGCTGGCATACCGCATGACCTGTTTGTTCGCAACGGACAGGCTATGCTCGGGGACGGCGTAGCCTGGTTTGGCCCCAAAGGCGCGCAGGCGATTAATATTCCCTGATAAATCAATCAGGTTTAGGTATGTAGTAAACTATACAAATAGTAGCGGCACGACTATTTTCAGCTTGGCTCATGGAATCGGCAGTCTTCTGTGAAATGCGAGGTGACGATGAGACTGGTCGGATGCAAAATGCTCAACAGTTGCTGCGTCGTTGCGGTCTTTGCTCTTGGACTGGCTGCGAAGGCACAGATGACGACGGCGCAGTATGACAATGCGCGCACGGGCGCAAACCTGAACGAAACCAAGCTGACGCCGCGAAACGTCAATTCGCAACAGTTTGGAAAGCTCTTCACGCTGAAGGTGGACGGAGATATCTACACGCAGCCGCTCTTCCTTGCAGGCGTGGAGATTCCGGGGAAGGGAAGGCACGATGTCGTGTTCGTCGCGACGGAGCACGACAGCGTGTACGCGTTCGATGCCTACGGCAAGCCCTCTACGCCGCTATGGCAGGTATCTTTTCTGAAAGATGAAGAGACCACCATTCCGATGAGTGATGTTGCATGTCCTTTCATCGCGCCTGAGGTGGGGATCACATCGACTCCAGTGATCGATGCGAAGACTGGAACGCTCTACGTTCTTGCCCGAACGAAGCAGGGGCACGTCTTCGTCGGCAATGTGTACCATCAGCGACTCCACGCTCTTGCCGTTACCACCGGGGCGGAGAAGTTTGGCGGCCCGGTGGAGATACGAGCCACTGCACATGGAACCGGAACCGGCAGCTCGGATGGCACGGTGAAGTTTGAGCCTTTGCGAGAGAATCCTCGGGCTGCTTTGCTGCTCGCAAATAACACCGTATATCTCTCCTGGGCGTCTTCCTGCGATGTCGGGCCTTATCACGGTTGGGTGATGGCATATGGGGCTCAGAGCCTGAAGCAAAAAGCTACCTTCATTACTTCACCGGATGCCGATGACAGCGGCATCTGGGCGAGCGATACCGGACCGGCTGCTGATAAGGAGGGCAACGTTTTCGTCGCGACCGGTAACGGAAAGTTCGATGCCGCGAAGGGTGGCCGCGATTATGGGGACACTCTTTTGAAGCTGAACTTTAATGTCAGCAGCGCCAGGCCTGCCGACTATTTTGCTCCGTTCAACGTGGATGAGTTGGATGCGAACGATGGCGACCTGGGTTCAGGCGGCCCGATGCTTTTGCCCGATCAGTCCGGTCCGCATCTGCATCTTGCCGTTGTCGGCGGTAAGGCTCCACTGATCTATGTGGTGGACCGCGATCATATGGGGCACTACCAGCCAGGCAGCAACAGCCACGCTGTGCAGACCATTAAAACCGTCGGCGGTATCTATGGATCGATGGCATACTGGAATCACAACGTCTATGTGTTGAGCAGTGGCGATTCGTTGCGAGACTTCGCGGTCAAGGATGGGAAGCTTTCACTTAAAGGGGCCAGCAGCTTCCAGTTCGAAGACCACGCGGCCACGCCTACCGTCTCCGCCAATCGCGACAAGGACGGTATCGTATGGGTGATGAGTTCCAAGGGCTGGAATTCAGGAGACAGGACAGCGGTCCTTTATGCGGCGGACGCCTCGAACGTTGCCCATGAACTTTACAACAGCAATCAGAATGCCGCCCGCGACCGCGCTGGTGCCGCTCTCCGCTTCAATGTTCCCACTATTGTGAACGGCCACGTCTATGTCGGCGCAAAGCGAGAGGTGGATGTCTACGGTCTGCTTCCGGGGAAGCGGTAAAGCGTCTTTTACATATCAAGCTATGGACGGGTTAGCCTTGCAGCATCGGCGAGGCTCAGGTGTTGCGGGACGATGTGGATCGCCGTGCGGGTCGTTTCCTGGTCGCGGGTGATGCTTTTCAGAAGAAGGATGCGAGCGTCGACGTGGACGCTGATGTGCACGCTCTTCCAGTTCTGCGGATCCACCTGCGCCCGTTCCAACTCGAAGTGACCTCCACTATTTACCTTGCCCAGCAAGCCGAATCCGAACTCAACCGGCTGTGTGATTCTGGCTTCGAGCTTGCATAGCCGGTCTTCAGGCTCTTTGATGGAGACTGTGCCTTCGAGTACATGGATGACGCGCTCTTCGTAAGTTGAAGGTTGAAAGGCAGGGTTGGGTCGAAATGAAAATCGAGTGCACGCGTTCTCTTCGCCAGCAGACGAGATGAGAAACGCCTTGGGCAAAATTTCGAGCAGTTGGGTTGCTTTTACCTCGTCGTCGTAGTGGTTTGCATTCAGCTTGCGGAAGGCTTCGGGGTGGGCAACGATGCCTTCGATGCGCTGCTCCTCCGCCTGCGTCTGCGCAGGGGTCAAAGACCGTCCATCTACCGACAGTAGACGTCGCAACACGCCGTCGTCGGTCTCTACTGCTTTTTCCTTCCAGAGATGACCGCCCGTCCTGCTGGAGCGTTCCTCCGAGATATACGTGAAATGGTGCTCCTGTGCCCGTGCAGCCTTTTCATTCGCGGCCATCTGTACCACGACATGATCCTGCTGGGCTCTTGCCGGCATGGATGCCAGAGCAAAGCCAGCGATACCGAGGGCAGCCCAGGGAACACAGTGCAACATTAAACGGGATACGTAATATCTTTGAAATTCGGGTATGGATACACCTCTTGACTACACACTTCCATGATCAAGTGAGTTGCTTAAGACATCCTTAAGAAACGATCACACGATGTTGCGAATCCAATCGCCTTGGATGAGTTCAGTATGCCAGAAGAGAATCCCGAGCGCAGCGAGCTTATAGCGCCACAACCCCCGCCGCCTTGTAGATCCGCTGCATGCACTCCATGTCCCGCAGCCCTTCTTCGCCCGGAGTCTTCGGTGTCTTATTTTGCAGGATGCACTCGGTAAAGTGATCCGACTCCCGCGTGAACTGCTTCGGATCGGGTTCCGTGTTCGGCTCATCCAGCACCGTCGCCGGAGAACCCTTCACGCCATCGTGATAGTTCGCCTGCAACCGCAGGCCCTCGTAGCCGAACGAACCCACCTCCAGCCATCCCTTCGACCCATACACGCGATAGTAGCTGCGCATGCCCGCGCCATAGGTCGTGCAGCAGCTGGCCAGGATGCCCGAAGGAAACTTCGTCGTCCAGGTTGTATTCTCTTCCACCGTATCGAAGCGTCCGTCGTGGTCGATGGTTGAAACCGATGCGGTAAAGCTCTCCGGCTCCTCGCCTGTCAAATACCGCGTCGCGTTCAGCGAATAGATGCCGACATCCATCAGCGGGCCGCCGCCGCTTAGCGCCTTGTTTAATCTCCATTCGCCCAGGGTTTCGTAGAAGCCGTTGGCGCTTTCGATCACCTGCACCTTGCCCAGCGCTCCCTGCCGAATGAGGTCAATTGCCCGCAGATTGGTCGGCTCATAGTGGAGACGGTAGGCGATCATCAATTTCACATTCGCTGCCTTGCAGGCTGCGATCATGTCTCGCGCATCGCTCACGCTGGTGCACATCGGCTTCTCGCAGAGCACATGCTTGCCCGCCTTTGCTGACCGGATGGTGTACTCCGCGTGCATACTGTTCGGCAGCGCGACGTAGACCGCATCGATGCTCTTGTTGTCGCGCATCCGGTCCATGTCCTCGTAGCTGTAGATTGAGCTTTTGGGTACGCCAAGCCGAGCCGCAAACTTCTCTGCCTTGTCGCGGTGCCCGCTCACCAGTCCGGTAATCTTCGATGCCGAAGAGCCCTGCACTCCGCCGATGAAGTGGTTTGCAATTCTCCCCAGGCCAATCACACAATAACCGATCTGCCGCTCGCCGCCCTGCGCCTCTACGTTTGCCGAAGGCAAAATTTGCGCCGCTAATCCCATTGCACCTAGCTTAGAAAACTCCCGCCGTGAAAGACTCATCGACACTCTCCCTAACGCAAACTTTCTGCTAAACAGATTTAGAGAATCCTACACGCTTTCTTCCAATTTGAGATGAAGCCAAATAGCGAAGGCCCCGGATCGCTCCGGGGCCTTCGCTGTTACAACAGTTGCAGCAGCTTTTAGTACATGCCGTCCATGCCGCCGCCGTGTCCGCCGCCCGCAGGAGCTTCCTTCTTCTCAGGAATATCCGCGATCATGGCTTCGGTGGTCAGCATCAAGCCAGCGATAGAAGCCGCATTCTGCAGGGCAGTGCGCGTCACCTTCGTAGGATCGATGACGCCGGCCTTCACCAGGTCCTCGTAGGCGCCCGTTCCGGCGTTGTAGCCGTAGTTGTGCTCCTTCGATTCGTGGATCTTGCCGATCACCACAGCGCCCTCTTCGCCTGCATTGGAGACGATCATGCGCAATGGCTCTTCGATGGCGCGGCGAATGATCGATGCACCGATCTTCTCGTCGCCTTCGAGGCTCTTGATGACATCCTCGACAGCCTTGGTGCAGCGAATCAACGCCACGCCGCCGCCCGGGACGATGCCTTCTTCGACCGCAGCGCGGGTTGCATGCATCGCATCCTCAACGCGGGCCTTCTTTTCCTTCATCTCGGTCTCGGTAGCCGCGCCAACCTTGATGACGGCAACGCCGCCAACCAGCTTGGCCAACCGCTCCTGCAGCTTCTCGCGGTCGTAGTCCGAGGTGGTCTTCTCGATCTGGGCGCGAATCTCCTTCACGCGGCCCTCGAGCTTGGCACCATCTCCGCCGCCATCGACGATGGTGGTGTTGTCCTTGTCGATGGTGACGCGCTTGGCGGTGCCGAGATCTTCGATCTTGACGCCCTCAAGCTTGATGCCGAGGTCCTCGGTGATGGCCTTGCCGCCGGTCAGGACTGCGATGTCCTCAAGCATGGCCTTGCGGCGATCGCCAAAGCCAGGAGCCTTGACCGCAGCCACGTTCAGCGTGCCGCGCAGCTTGTTGACCACGAGGGTTGCGAGCGCCTCACCGTCCACGTCCTCAGCAATGATGACGAGCGGCTTGGCGGTGCGGGCAATCTGCTCCAACAGGGGCAGCAGGTCCTTCATCGACGAGATCTTCTTCTCGTAGATCAGAATGTAAGGGTTCTCGAGCGAGACTTCCATGCGCTCTGCATCGGTGACGAAGTAGGGCGAGAGGTAGCCGCGATCGAACTGCATGCCTTCCACGGTCTCGAGCTGCGTCTCCATCGTGCGCGACTCTTCGACGGTGATGACGCCATCCTTGCCCACGGTCTTCATCGCGGCGGCGATGATCTCGCCGATCTGCGAATCAGAGTTGGCCGAGATCGTTCCGACCTGGGCAATCATGTCGCCCGAAACCGGCTTCGACAGCTTGCTCAGAGCGCCGCCCTGGGGAACGCCGTTCTCATCGCGCTTGCCGATGATGGCCTCAACAGCCTTGTCGATGCCGCGCTTCAGCGCCATCGGGTTCGCACCGGCAGCAACTGTCTTGACGCCCTCGCGGTAGATGGCCTGGGCCAGAACCGTGGCGGTCGTGGTGCCGTCGCCGGCAACGTCCGAGGTCTTCGAAGCCACTTCGCGGACCATCTGCGCGCCCATGTTCTCGAGCGAATCCTTCAGCTCGATCTCCTTGGCCACGGTAACGCCGTCCTTGGTGATCGTCGGCGAACCGAACTTCTTCTCGATGACGACATTGCGGCCCTTGGGACCGAGGGTCACCTTCACCGCGTCGGCCAGAATGTTGACGCCGCGCAGGATCGCCTGACGTGAATCTTCTCCATGCAGAATCTGTTTTGCCATTGTGTTGCTCCTATTTTGGTCAGCGACCAATCAAGTTTTAATGAGGCGTGCGAAACGCCGATTAGGCGGCGAAGCCGCGGTATACAGCACGAAGTGCTTACTTCTTGAGGATGCCGAGGACTTCTTCTTCGCGCATGATCAGAAACTCTTCGCCGTCCAGCTTGATCTCCGTGCCCGAGTACTTGCCGAACAGGATGCTGTCGCCAGCCTTCACGTCGAGCGGGAACACCTTGCCCTCATCGTTCGACTTGCCCTTGCCGACGGAGATGACTTCGCCCTGCTGTGGCTTCTCTTTTGCGGAGTCCGGAATGATGATGCCGCCACGAATGCTTTCGCCCTCTTCGACGCGGCGGACCAGGATACGGTCGTGCAGCGGTGTAAATGATGACTTCGACATTGCTTACATCTCCTTGTTACGAAATTGGTTGCGAGCGTTATTGCGAGCCGGTTGTGATTTTGCAGACGGGGTCTACCGTCCGCAGTGCAATCGCATGAGTCACTGAAAGCTTTCCAGAGAAACTCATGAAAAATTGGTTGGAGCTGGCCGTTGCAAGAGCGAGAGACGCTCGTTAGCACTCAAGCCTTCCGATTGCTAACGATAGGCCAGTGCCCCCATCGCTGTCAACTCGCTTACGTGAAATGTGAGTTAAAGACACTCAAGGCTCGTGACGCCTTTTCCTGTTTTGAGGGATTCATGGGGGATTCACGGTTCAGCCTGCAACGTCGTAGAATAGCGCCATGTCGTCACGCCGCACGGTTTGCTCTTTTTTCGTTCTTGCCGCATGTATCGCGCTCCTTGCCTCTACTCAGGCCTTTGGCCAGTATCGTGGCCGCAAATACAAGGCGCCTCCACCGACCTCGCACATCGAGGTTCAGGTGACCAAGAAATATAACGGTAAGCCTATTCCCAACGCGGGCGTGGTCTTTAATCCTTCGAAAGACGGCAAGGATTTGGGAAGTCTTGAGGTCAAGACCGATCCGGACGGCAAGGCCGTCATTGATGTCATCCCTACCGGCAGCACTGTCCGTGTACAAGTTATCGCCGATGGCTTTGCCACCTATGGACAGGACTTTCTGATCGATCAACCGACCAAAGTGATTGATATCTCCATGCTGCGCCCCCAGGCGCAGGTCTCGGCCTATGAGGATAACGACGGGAAACTTTCACAGCGCAAGCCTGGTGTTCAGGAACCGATCCGTCCCACGCAGCCAACCCAGCAGACAGCTCCTGCACAGAGCTCTCCTGCACCCCAGTTCTAGCCGGTGACTGTCCCCATGGCAGATCGGGAGAGGCCGCTTGCGGGCAAGACGGTAGTTGTTACTGGTGCCGCCAAGCGCATTGGACGTGCCATTGCGCTTGCTCTTGCCGAGAGCGGAGCGAACGTCGCGATTACCTATCTCGCCTCGCAGCTTGAGGCAGAGGCTACCGTGCAGGCGATTGCGGGCTACGACGTCGATGCCTTTGCTGTCCGCTGCGATCTCCGCGATCCCGAGAGTATCGAGCAAGCTGTGATCTCGGTGATTGAAGAGTTTGGGCAGCTTGATGTGCTCGTCAATAATGCTGGCCTATTTGCCTCCGAAGCGCTGGAGAAGATCTCGGTCGAGCAATGGGACGGAATGTTCGCCACCAACACGCGCGCGCCCTTTCTTATGGCGAAAGCGGCGCATTCTCATCTGCGTGCGGTGAAGGGCCGCATCATCAATATCGGTTCTCTTGGAGGACTGCACCCCTGGGCCACTCACGCCCATTACTGCACCTCAAAGGCCGCCTTGCACATGCTCTCGAAGACCATGGCCAAGGCCTGGGCTCCCGAGATCAGCGTAAACTGTATCGCTCCGGGCATGATTGTTGAGGGAGAGGTCGATGAGGCCTACGAGCATTTTGCTCGCAAGACTCCGATGCAGCGCAATGGCACTGCTCAAGACGTGGCGGCTGCCGCCCGGTTTTTCGCTACAGCTCCGCACTTCATCACCGGTCAACTGATAGCGGTAGATGGCGGGTTAGGGCTTTAGCGGTAATGTTTTACTGCAATAAATTCATGTAAATAATTGAATTAATGTTGTTTATTTGAATCTATCTGCAAAGCGCTGCCACCAGCTTTGATCTTTGTACTCTTCGTAAAGATTAAGCGGTTCGAGCTGGGATGGCATGGGCTTACCCATAAAAGCAGCCAGAGGGTTGGAGTTGCAGAGCAGATGGGCGTAGTCCGGCCCATATTTCTTTGCGACGATATCGAATGCCTCGCGCATTAGCGGAGGACGGGAGCCGGTGTTGTGAGCATCGGTGGCCAGGAAATGTACCCAATGGTTGGCCAATAGCTCGTGAGCCATCTTCTCGGCGCGCTTGCCCATGCGTCCAACCACAGAGCCTGCGGTGACCTGAATCAGCAGACCGCCGCGCAGCCACTCCAGGAGTCGCGACTGGTCGTTCTGTAGGGTTCGATTGCGCTCCGGATGCGTCAGGATAGGCGTCATGCCCGCAATCTGCATCTGGTAGAAGACTTCGGTCAGGCCTGTGGGCAGGCCGTAGTCGGGAAGCTCTACCAGCAGATAGCCGAGCCCATTGATGCTGTACCGGGCAGGCTCAGCTTGGGCTTGCTCGATATTGTCGAACGATAGGTGGAAGTCGCATCCTCGGCCCAACTTCAGGGCAATGTCTTCCTTATCCAAGAGCCCTTGCAGCTCCGCGATTTGGGCAGCAACGCCTTCGGGATCATAGTCATACTCCGCATTGGCATGGGGAGAACAGACAACATGCGTAATTCCATCTGCTGCTGCCATTCTGGCCATGGCCAGCGAAGTTTCGACGCTGGTAGCACCATCGTCGAGGCCCCACAGAAGGTGATGGTGGATATCGATCATCGCAGCTAGGTTACCATTGTGCCTCGATTCGAGGTCACTATTGTGCGGCCGCCAGTGACTGGGCCATCGACTGGAAGAGCAGCAACCCGTCTGCCGAGCCCAGCAGCGCTTCGCTCGACCGGTCGGGATGCGGCATCATGCCCAGAACGTTGCGGCCTTCGCTCAGAATGCCGGCGATGTTCTCGAGTGACCCGTTGGGATTGGCCGCAGCGGTAATCTCACCCTCAGCTGTGGCGTAGCGGAAGGCGATGCGGTCCTGTTGTTTGAGTGTTGCCAGCGTCTCGGCGTCGCAGAAGTAGTTGCCTTCCATATGGCCGATGGGCATCTGTAGCACCTGGCCCTTGGCAAGCCCATGTGTAAAGGGAGAATCAGCGGTCTCGGTGCGCAGATAGGTCTGTTTGCAGATGTAATTCTGGCTGGCGTTGCGCATCAGCGCTCCGGGCAGAAGACCAGCCTCGCACAGGATCTGGAAGCCGTTGCAGATGCCCATGACCAGGCCGCCGTTGCGCGCAAAGCGGCTTACCGCCTGCATCACCGGGGCAAAACGGGCGATCGCGCCCGTGCGCAGGTAGTCGCCATAGGCAAAGCCGCCGGGCACAAGAATGGCATCGCAACCCTGAAGGTCTTCAGAGGCGTGCCACAGGTATGTGACCGGTTGTTGGGCAAGTGCATCGACCACGTGATGCGTGTCGTGATCGCAGTTGGAGCCGGGGAAGACCAAAACGCCGAACTTCATAGGTTAAGGATAGCAGGCTGATTGCCAGTAAAGATAGCATCGTAGTTTGTTGTCGTTGATGGATTAGGCCGGAGCATAGATGGCAAAGCCGCGAGGCGGTGCAGCGAACTCGGCATTGCCGTCGCCATCGGTGGTGCGCTCGTCAGGATGCGCGGTGTCGTGGCCGTCCCAGGCGATGGGCGCGAACTTCCGTTTCTTCCACTGCGTCTTCACCGACGTTCCCGACCACTGATTGCCAAGGTTGTTGAGCACATAGATTAAGCCCGGTTGCTCGCCGCTGTCGTCCTTCCAACCGACGCGCTGCATAATGTACAGGTCAGGATCGGCATGTAGGATCTGGGAGTCGCCACCGGCATATTTCAGGTGCGCCTGTATTAGCGCATCGATGCCATTGGGTGTTCCCGGACGTGCTAGGCCATTGTTGTAGTAGTCGTACCAGAAGATGCAGGGATAGCCTTCGTGAACCATGATGAAGGAGTAGGCCATCATCTTGTCGTTGACGATGGCATTGTCGCCCATGTCGTGGTTATCGACAAACGTGACTGCGTGCATGGGGCGCTTCATCACCACGGCGCCGTCATCGGTCAGATTGCGCAGATCGTAGTTTGGAGTGTCGCAGACATCTTTCAACTTGTAACGCAAAGCGAAGTCGAATGCGGAAATCTGGTTGTCGGTAAGGGCGTTGACCTTGTCGATCCACGCATTGATGTCCTCGGCTCCAGACCAGTATTCTCCGACGACATAGGGCATGAACTCCTTGCCGTCCTTGACGTAGCGATATTTCGAGAGGATGCCGATCATCCACGCGCCGAAGCCTTTGACGAAGTCGAAGCGGAAGCCGTCGAAGCCCAACTCTTCGATCAGCATTCGCGCATAGTCAAACATCGCAGTGTAGACGAGGGGATTGCGGTGGCAAAGATGAGGGAAGCTAGCGTAGTTCTCTTCGTCGGGCATCATCACGCGCTCGTAGCGGCTGGGATGGAAGCAGTTCCAGTCACGGGGAAAGCGGCCGCTTTTGGGATTGAACTTTGTCCAGCGCTTCTGGCCGTCGAGAGGATTGATTTCCTCTTCGTCGGCGCCGGAGTTGTGGTTGATCACCATATCGGCATAAAGCCCGATGTCATGCTCATGTGCCTTTTTGATGAGCGCTTCGAGTTCGGCGCGGTTGCCAAAGAGGGTTTTCGTGCCGCCTTTTTGGTCGAAGTCGCCAAGGTCGAAGTAGTCATAAGGGTCGTAGCCCATCGAGAGATTACTGGATGCCTTGGAGACGGGCGGCAGCCACAGGGCGTTGATGCCAGCCTTTCCCAGGTCTTCGATCTTTTCAGAGAGGAAATTCCACCAATGGCCCTCTTTTTTCTCTTGCTTTGGGGCATCCCAATAGAAAGCCTGCATCATTACGGCCACGGTGTTACTCCTTCAAATTTTGTCGAAAAGGGAAGCCGCAAAAGAGAATGCTGCGCTCTTGTCCAGTGCGTCTGCGCTATAGTTCTGTTTCAACAGGTCTGATGCATCCTATGAGGACGAGGTTGGAATGGAGCCAGGGAACGGCAATCTGGGCACACACTTGAAGACGGCTGGTGGCGCGCTGGTGAACTGGTGGCGGGCCGCAACTCTGGATGCACTGATCGTCGGCGTGCTGTGGCTGATTGGGTTGGAGTTGATCCATGTGCCCTTTGCACCGCTGTGGGCGGTCTTGGGCGGTATGCTACAGATCATTCCTACCTTCGGCGGCATGATCGCTCTGATCGGGCCGGTGCTGGCCGTTGCTTTCAGCGGGCACGATGAGTGGCGACTGGGGCTGGTTCTGGGACTTTACGGTGTCATCGTCATTCTTGAAGGGCTTGTGATCGGCCCTTATGTTCTGCACCGGACGACGAAGGTTCCGTGGTGGGCGGCGTTTCTTGGGCCGATTGTGCTGGGAATCATTATCCCGTTCTGGGGAGTGTTACTTGCACCGCCGCTGCTTGCGATCGTCTTTGCCTTTCGCAAGCCGGCGGTGCCTGGTCGTTGAGGATTAGCCTTCGAGTTTGTAGCGCGTCTCGGCGAGCCGGTAGAGAGGCCGCCAGACCAGACGATTGATGGTGACGACCATCAGCGCCATGACGATGGTGGCTAGTAGCAGAATGTGAAATTGGCCGCTGTCGGTTGCGGCGCTAATGACTGCGCCCAGGCCAACGGTTTGGTAGGTGTGATTGTTGAGGCTGAAGTACTCCGCGATGATGCTCGCGTTCCATGCACCGCCGGAGGCAGTTACCATGCCGGTGATCAGATAAGGGAAAATGCCGGGAAGGATGACGGTGCGCCAGCGCTGCAGCGTGGTGAAACGGAAGAGGGTCGAAACTTCGCGCAGATCGGAGGGGATGGCCATCGCTCCGGCGATTACGTTGAACAGCACGTACCACTGTGTTCCAAGCATCATCAACACGACGGAACCGATGCCGAGTCCGCCGCCGATTTTGATGAGAGCGAGCAGGATGACGGGAAAGAGAGCGGGCGCAGGGATGGAGGCCACCACCTGGACCAGGGGCTGCGCGATGCGTGCGAGCCTGGGATTGAAGCCAATGGCGACTCCCGCGGGAATCGTCCATGCGGCAGCCAGAAATAGCGATAGATTTACCCGGAGGAAGGTTGCCAGCGCACCTTTTAGAATCTCGCCGAACTGGCCCTGATGCACTTGTCGCAGAAGACCGACTGCCTGCCATGCCGCATAAAGTATGGCAGCTACTGCGAGCGTCAGAAGTAATATGCGCAGCCAAGATGCAACTTTGCCTCGTGCTGAGGTAACAGAGTTGTCATTGGCCACCATCCGAGCCAGGCGTTCCCTGCGGACATTCGCGAGATGGCGGTAGACTCCTTCCGTCAACGGCACGACGGTGTGCCGTTTCAAATTGCGAATCGCGCGAGAGTGCTGGAACAGGTGAAGCAAGGGAGAGCTGACACGCGCAGTGGTCTCTACCTGCTCGAACTTGAACTTGTCGCTCCACGCGATCACCGGTCTCCAGATAAGTTGGTCAGTGGCGACGATGATGGCGATCATGGTGAACAGGCCCCAGGCGATAGCGCGATCATTTCCTGCGCCCGCTGCGGTTTGCAGATACGAACCAAGACCCGGGAGACGGAAGTCGTGCTTGCCGAGTACAAACATCTCGCACGCCATGAGAAAGAACCAGCCTCCGGCGACGGAGACCATCGAGTTCCACACCAGTCCGATGGTGGAGTAAGGAAGCTCAAGCTGAATGAAGCGCTGCCAGCGGGAGAACTTGTAGATCTTCGAGGCTTCGCTCAATTCACGCGGGATGCTCTTGATTGATGAGTAAAAGCTGAAGGCCATGTTCCAAACCTGGCCGGTAAAGATGAGTACGATTGCGCCCATCTCGAGGCCAAGCTGCCGTGTAGGGAAGAGTGCGACCATGGCCAGCATAACGCCGGGTAGAAAGCTGAGCACTGGAATTGATTGCAAGATGTCCAGACCTGCGATCATGAAGGCTTCCAGGCGCTTACTATAGGCGGCGACATAGCCGTAGCCCACAGCAAAGACAAGACTGAGCAGGTAAGCGAGGCCGATGCGTACCACAGAATAAAAAGCGTATTGGGGCAGGGCGCGAGGGCTCAGCGAGATGACGATCTCTGGTTCGGGATGACCGAACCAGTACTTCGCAATCTGCATGACGCCGTAGAAGCAGGCAAGGCCGAGGCCCGCGACGCCCAGGTCGAGGACGAAGGGCCAACTGCGCTTGAGCACCTGCGAGCGAGCGAAGATCTCGCGGCTGCGGTTGCTGCTGAAGCTGTCGGGCAGGTTGATCATGCATCGATCTCCGCAGAACTTTCGTGCTCGGCCTCATTCAGCTTTTCGGGGAGGATGAATCTTCTGCGGGATACATCGAAGTCGAAGAGCTCTGCGTAACGACCCCAGTTGATGGCGGTCTCGAGTTGCATGATGGTCTCGTCTTCGCTGAACTGCTCGTCGAGCATGTCGTGGAAGAACTCTTCGGGAACGGAGCGATCGCTCTTGGCCTCGAGCGCACGCACAATCTGTTTGAGGAGAAGCACGTTTTCGAGCGCGGCGGTGCGGAAGAGTTCCTTCTGGCGAAGGATTTCGGAGTTCGCGTACTCGGCGCCAGTAGGTGTGATGGCTGCGTCACCTTCGGTTACGGTGAGGAAGCCTAATAATTGAGCAGCATCGACGATGGGCAACAGGTCGTCGATCTCGAAGGCCAGGTCGTCGGCGAGACGATAGATATCGTCTTTGCCTTCGTGGTCCAGCACAAGCTCGAGCAGACCGGCGATGCCGCCGGGACGGGCGTGCGGCAGCATCTGGTAGTGCATCTGGCGCTGGTTGCGAGACGGCTTGTCGTCGAGCGGACGCGGTAACGCAGGTGGCTTGGTTTCGGGTTGCGTAAGAACTTTGTAGATATAGTCGACCAATTGCGTAAATGCTGCGGTCTTACGGTCGCGCGGGTGCGAGAGGGAGACTCTGAAGTCGGTGCGTACGTGGCCGGGATTGCGGCCAAGAACGATGATGCGGTCGGCCAGCAAGACCGCTTCTTCGATATTGTGAGTGACGAGAAAGATGGCCTTGGTGGGGATGGTCTTCTTCTGCCAGAGCTCCAGGAGTTCGCTGCGGAGATTCTCGGCGGTCAGGACGTCGAGCGCGGAGAATGGTTCGTCCATGAAGAGGACCTCCGGTTCCACGACAAGGGCGCGAGCGAAGCCTACGCGCTGGCGCATGCCGCCAGAGAGTTCTTTGGGATAGGCTGCCTGGAACCCGTCGAGACCGACGGTGTCGAGAATTTTGAGGCTGCGTTTGCGCCTTTCGGCGGCATCCATGCCTCGTGCTTTGAGAGGAGCTTCGACGTTTTCGAGAACGGTGAGCCAAGGAAAGAGCGCGAAGCTTTGAAAGACGATGGAGACGTTGACATCAGCGGTGGCGATAGGCTTTTCGTGCCAGTAGACGACGCCTGCTGAGGGAGCAGAGAGTCCTGTCAACATGCGCAGCAGTGTCGATTTTCCCGAGCCGGAGGGGCCGAGAAGCGCGACGATTTCGCCTGCGGGAATGGACAGGTCGGTTGGAGAGATGACCTGGATACGGTTCTCGCTTGGCTGCGGGTAGTATTTCTCGACCTGTTCGGCGCGTATGATCACTGGCTGCATAATTTTTCTAATATTATTGAATTTGATCGCTAAATTGAGACGGTTCGTTCGTGTGTCAATGCTGCGGTCAGCGTATCATTAGCTTATATACAAAAAGTAAAAGCAAGCTTATGCAGTTGCATTTACAACTGAACGTTGAATCTTTGACTTGAGGACATACAGCATGGCAGATCCGACATCCACCACAACGCCTAAGCCCAGAGTACTTGTCGCCGATGACGAACAGGTGATTGCCAATACTCTTGCGATCATTCTGAATCAGGCGGGCTTCGAGGCGCGTGCTGTATTCAGTGGCGAGAAGGCGGTTGAATCGCTCGACAGCTTTCAGCCGGACATGCTCATTAGCGATGTCATTATGACCGGCATGACCGGCATTGAAGCCGCAATCATTACGCGGAATAAGCTGCCAAAGTGCAAGATTCTATTATTTTCCGGCCAGGCAGCGACCGCAGACCTGCTTGAAAAAGCACGTACTCAGGGCCACGAGTTTGAGATTTTGGCCAAGCCCGTTCATCCGACAGATCTTCTGGCGAAACTCCGCGGCTAAATCGTTCCTAAAACAATTCTTTGATTAGATTGGGGGCTCCTGAGATTTCTTCTAAAAGAGGGTGTCTCAGGGCCTTTTTCGCTCTTTAATTTTGACGGCAGGGGTTCCTCCGTAGACCGTCCATGGGGCGAGATCCTTTGTTGCAACGGAACCTAGACCCAGCACTGCTCCTTCTCCCACATTGACTCCCGGTGCAACTGAGGCGCGGGCGCAAATCCAGGCATAAGCGCCAAACTCCATGGCGTAAGCCAACAGGGGGAAGGCCGCGTCGTCATAGTCGTGCGTTGCGCCGCAGATGTAGGCATCTTGCGAAAGAATGGCGTGCGAGCCGAAGTTGATAGGTGCGGGATTGTAAATCTCAACGCCATCCGCGGCAGTTACCTGATCGGCACAGATCAGGTTCCACGGTGCCCATACCTTCGATTTCGGATAGAAGTGGCAGTTTGGTCCCATGGCCGCTCCGAAGGAACGGAGGAGAAACGAACGCCAAGCATGGAAGGGCCTAGGTGATGTTCGATAGAGAATGACCCAGCAGATATTCCAAATGACGCGGCGTATCCGATTGCCAGTGGAAAAGGCGGGACGAAGATAGGGGTCGGCCGCGGTCTCCGCCGAGATGTGATCGTTCGCGTTGTAGTGAATCTGCCTGGACATCGTCTTTGCGATCTTACGAACGTTGGATTGCCGCTTCAAATAAGCGGATGATGGTCTTTGCCGTTTGTTGCATATCGTAACGCTGATTGAAGCTGCGCAATGCCTGATCTGCCATTTGCTGCCGGTCCTGCGGTGATGTTGCAATCCAGCGTTGCAGCAGGCGCAGCGTTCCGTCGAGAGTATCCTGCTCCATGAATCCTGCGCCGTCCGCTGCGATCTCTTCAGCGATGTTTACCTTGTCGGATAGTAGTACGGGAGTACCGCACGCCATCGCTTCTGCAACGGCAATCCCGAAGTTCTCTTGGTGAGATGGCAGGATGAAAGCCTCGGCGCCGTAGAAGGCTCCCCACTTTGCATCGCCGGTGGCCATGCCCGGCCAGTGGATGCGATCTGCAATACCGGCGCTGGCGGCAGTTTGCTGTAATTCAGCGCTCCATTGTTGCTGGTCGGGGCCGGCCATCACCAAGTGAAGTTGGGGATCGGTGGCAGCTACCTTTGCAAAGGCTTCGACCAATAAATCGCAACCTTTTTTACGATGGATTCGACCCAGGAAAAGAAGATAGCGCTTGTCCTTTACCTGCGGGCACTGGTTGAAGAAGATCTGTTTCATTGCCTGCGGATCGCCCGCGGGTCCCTTGGCGCCGTAAGGTACCACATAAGGATTCCAACGATGCAGCCAGAAGCTCTGCTCGGCAAGGTGCTTCTCTGCCTCTGAGGTGAAGAGAACCCGATACGCTCCTCGTAGATTCCAATACTCAGACAGCAGCCAATAGGGCCATTTTTTTGCGTGCTTCAGCGGAAAGGCGTGCTTGAAGTAGGGGTCCAGCATGCCGTGAGTGAATACCATATATGGAGTATTCGTTCCGGCGAGTGCGCGCCTCGCGGCCAGCCCACAGTATTGCCACAGACCATTCACAATGATGCCGTCAAAACGATGCCGGTTGGCCTTGATCCAGGGAACGAGTCGGTTGTTGTAGCCGTAGGTAGAGCCGACAGGGCCAAGCGGATGAACAGGGAATATAAGGGTTTTCAGCCAGGGCGAACCGGGGTCATCGAATGTTACGACTTCGCCGACGTAGCCGATGGAGGCATAGCTCATCAGCACCCGAACCGACTGCGAGGGGCCGCCGGCGGCAGGATCCAGAGTTCCCATGATGTGAAGGATACGCATCAGTATTCACACTTATTGTGGAGCATAAGTAGCACTCCTTTATAAAAGGAGTGCGTTGCAGTGAGGTCAGGCGATTATCTTATGCGTCGTGCATGCAATCGCCTGACGCAGACTTTGGATATCCTGTTCGAAACTCCAGTTGCTGATTCGTTCGAGCCCTCGTTGTCCCATCTGAACCGCCGTCTCTGGCGTCGCCAGTGCTCTGCGAAGAGCAGCGGTGAGAGCATCAACGTCACCGGCTGGAAAGACACAGCCTTCAACGCCGTCTGTGATAAGGTCTGGCTGGCAGCCACAGTCGTCGGAGAGGATGACGGCGCGTCCAGCATTCATCACCTCGTTCACGATGAGTCCCCAAGGTTCATGACGGGAGGGAAGAACAAATACTGTTGCAATATCGAAGAAGCGAGGCAGCTCTGACTGGTTCCTAAACCCGCAAAAACGAATTCCGCTCAGTCCGCTCTCGGCTGCTTTCCTCTCGAGCGTGGCCCGTTCTTCTCCGTCTCCAACAATGACGAAATAAGGATGTGGTTCGACCCCTGGGGCTGGAGCGAGTCTCTTATAGGCTTCGAGAAGATCTTCGCAGCGCTTGCGCGTTTGCAGCTTTGAGGCAAAGAGAATGACAGGTCTGGTTGGATCCAGATTGAGTTCCTTTTGCAGTTGCTCACGATGTGGCCGCGCCTCGTGGCTGCGCTTTTGAAAATAATCGTTGTCGACAGCGTAAGGCACCAGGTATTGCGGGAAATCATCTCCAAAGTAATAGTGCCAATAAGCAGAGTTCAGTGTTCCGATCGGAAGAACTCCATCGATAAACTGCTTGAGGAGCTTGAAGAAAAGTTTTTTTGCTATCAGCTTGGAGCCGCTGCGCTCTCGGTCTCGAAGCCATGACTCAGCACGAAGCAGCACCGGTATTCCCAAAGATTTGGCAGCTAATATTCCGTGTAGTGCGTTGACGGTGGAATATCCATGAACCCAAACTACATCGAAGGGCTGTTGATCCTTGCCTCCGCGCAAACGTTCGAAGATGCCGTAGCTGAGTGGGCGAGCTATCCCTATCGTGGCATTATCGCGGAATGAGGGCAGGAATTCATGACGATATCCATCTAGAAGAGGGACATCCCACTTTACTCCCACTCCTCCAAAGCCCTGATCTTTATAGCCGCGAACAGAAAAGTCGGAGCCGAATAATACAGTCAATTCGATGTCAGGCTCTTGCGCAATTCGTCGCAATAATGGCGCCTGATATTGAATCGGATGGCTTACAAGATAAGCAAGTTTTACTTTTTGGGTCATATCGTCGCCTTGGCCGTTGGCCGCAGTTATAAGATTGCCTATTTTTGTGAAGCGCTTACACGAGTAGCGATATTCATCTAACCGACTACGGACGAGTTGCGTAGAGTAACAGCGTACCCAGACCTATCAAAACGCCAGCCCCACCACCCTTGATGGCTGCCTTCATCTGGCTGGTCGGCAAGAGGACGATATCATTTGCCTGTAATACCGGGTCGGGAGCTTTTCCATTTAGCACTTTTTTGATATCGACATCGACAACCTTGCGTGTAAGGCCTTCTGTCCGAATAATCCGCAGGTCATTCAGCTTGCCCTGAAATCCGACACCACCTCCCAAAGAAGCTGCCTGCATGAGAGTTAAAGGTGCATTCTGTTGTATTGGAATGGCACCCTCGATTTTGAACGCTCCGAGGAGATAGACAACGCCAACGCGAGGAACAACGATGGTATCGCCAGGAAAAACAGGTACATTTCCGTTGGCGCTTTTGGCGGGATCGGTTCCCAGGTCGATCACGATTGGCTGGGGATTTCCCGGTCTGTCGATCGTGATAATGTGACTTGCCGTTGGAGGCAATCCACCTGCTGCAGACAGAACATCCAATAGTCGTCTTTGACCTTGTACGGGCACGACGCCGTGAACTTCTCCGGTGAAAGTGACCGACTGGCCAGGTGCCTCGGCAATCTCAATTGTTACCTGTGGGTCGCGATACATGCCAGCGGCCTTTAAGCGGGTTGCAATCAGGCTTTCTGCTTGATGCACGGTCAAGCCTTCGACATGCAGGCGCCCTATCAGCGGTAGCTGGACTGTGCCATCCAGGCTTATCCGCACAGAAGGCGTGTAGTCCATTGTGCCGTAGAGGCGCACCGTTATGAGGTCGCCTTGCCGCAAGAAGACATCGCGACCGGCTGGATACAGAATCGCCGGATCGGTAGTTGGGGCAGCTGTTGGGCTAGCCGATTCGGACATACTCACGGCGGGACCACTAAATTGTGCGTTTGCCGTAGGGATATAAAGACACAGGGCGGCCATGGCAATGATAGTCAGAAGGCGAAGACTCAGAATGCCAGATCGCAGCGATACTCGATTGTGGCTTATTAGATTAAAAGGATTCTGCCTGCTCATTATTCAGCCTCCCGAGATCCGCGAGTTTTCCCCTCGGACGCACCTTGAGGTTCCCAGCTTCCAGAGTCGGCACTGGAGTAGGAGTAGCCTGAATACCCATAGTAGCCGTAGTAGTCAGGAGAATTTAAATCGACTGCATTGAGCACAATACCGGTGATCGGAGCACCGGAGCGTACCAGAAGGTCGCGGGCACGGCGCACGATGTGCTTGCTTGATTTGCCATGACGAACAACCAGCACTACTGCATCCGAGTGCCGTGCGAGGATGACGCCGTCCGTGACAGACAGGATCGGAGGCGTATCGATAAGCACATGGGTATAGATCTCGCCGCAGTGCTGCAGCAGGGAATCCATTGCCTGCGAGCTAAGCATCTCCGTTGGGAAGGGTGGCATGGGACCGGCAGGTAGAACGTCCAGATTTGGAACTTCGGAAACGTTCTGCGCTGCGTTTTCAAGTGTGCTCGCTCCGGTAAGAACGGTTGTCAATCCAACCTTTCCGCTCATCCCGAAACGATGATGAACGCTGGGGCGACGAAGGTCCGCATCGATCAGAAGAACTCGCGCATCTCCCTGGGCCAGGATGCACGCTAGATTTGTAGAAAGAGTGGTCTTGCCCTCAGAAGGAGTCGCACTCGTAAGCAAAATAAATTTGGGAGGATGTCCAGCAGTGGACAGAAGGAGCGATGTTCGCAGCGCACGGAAGGACTCGGAGAACTGCGACTTCGATTGCGACAGCACAATGAGATTCTTTTGAGCTGTCGTTAGCGAAGCTCCCTGCTCCACAGAAGTGCGACGTGCCCGTGGAATGACTGCAAGAGAGGGAAGCTCCGTAACATTTTCAACTTCAGTGATGGTGCGCAGACCGGTGTCCAGGCTATCCAGCAGGAAGGCGATGATAATTCCGCCAATCAGTCCGAAGATGACACCAACCATAACGATCTTCGATGAGGAGCGGAGTGTGGGACTGGCTGGAGGTAAAGCCTGATCGACAATGTCGATCTCCATCGATTCGAGACCGGCCTCAACACCAGCGGTGCGGAGCTTTTGCAGCAGCCCTTCGTAGAGGGTGCGGTTCGCTTCGTACTCGCGCTGCCGCAAGGTGTATTCGATCAGATCGTCGCGCAACTTATATGCGTCTGCCTTCTGTGATTCAAGGGCGGCATTGGTCTGATTTTCATTGGCGCGAGCTACAACGAAGTTTTCCTTCGCTTGTACCAGAAGGCGATTTTGCTCTTTGGCTACTTCGCTGCTTAGTTCCGTGATCTGCGCTTTAACAGATTTGGCTTGAGGATGATTTGGTCCCAGTGTTGCTTCTAGCTGGGCATAATTTGCTTTGGCTTCGGCAAGCTGCGTTCTGAGCTGATTAAGTTCTACAGCAGCTCCGCCTGGTAACGCATCGATGGAACTTTCCATCGTATCCGGGTCCATTCCACTAAGAACGCGGTATCGCGCTTCGGCAATAATCCGTGCAAGCTTTGCGTCGCCCGCAGCTTTGGAAAGATCCTCCAATGAAGTAGCAATTTGATTATGACTTGGATCAAACCCAAGGATGCCCAGGCGACGCTGGAGATCCATCATCTGTTCCTGAGACGTTTCGACCTGCTGCTTCAAGTCGTCCAATTGACTGGAGAGCCATTGCGAAACTCGTTGGGTAGATGCAAATCTTGTTTCGTAGCTTCGTTGAATATAGGCAGAGATGACCTTATTTACGATGTCTGCGGCAAGCTTGGCGTCCAGGCTGCTATAGCTGATGTTGATAATCTCTGTCTTCGGAACGAGTACGACACGGAGATTGGTTTGCAGTCTGTCGACAGTGGCCTGACGTACAGCCGGGTCATCGAGCGAGCGGTGCGTTACCGGACCTTTAGCGTCAAGAAAGGTTGAATTGTTTGCCAGATCCATCTCACGAGCTACGGTCAAGAGCAATGAATCGCTCTTAAGGATCTGGATCTCGGTCAGCATCTTTGAAGCAGTGTCGGTTCCCCCAGTGATTGCCTGTGCTGCATCCAGGCGAAACTCATTAGAGGAGCCAGACCTGACCTGGATCTGTCCAAAGGCGCTATACAGTTTTGGCTGGGTCTTTGCCTTGTAGACACCATAGATTAGGCCAACCAGCATGGCTACGATGACGATCCAGCGCCGCTTCTTAAGCGTAAGGAGCGCTTCGGACAATGTGTTGTCAGCGGCGGCTGTGCTGAACGCGGGGGATGCATTTCCCGTGATGTCTCCGCCGGGCGAAGGCTGCGTATTTTGGAAAGACATTCCCTGTAGTCTACTAGAGTGTGACTTCCGTAAGGAAGATGGATTACTTACTTTCTATAAATAGACAAACTAATTCTGACAAATAAATGAACTAATTCTTGACAAATGAGAAGGGGCCATCCCTAGTAGCTGCCAATTCATCCAAAACTCACTAAGACCAGATATTATTGAATATGAGGGATATTTCATCGAATTATGGATAAAAACATTCAAATTGCCGTTGTCGGATCGGGATATGTTGGCCTGGTTGCCGCCGTTTGCTTTGCAGAGATGGGACATACCGTTATTTGTGTCGATAACGACGATCGCAAGGTTGCAGCTTTGCAGGGGGGCGATACTCTTATTCACGAGAACCACCTTCCAGAGCTTCTCGAACGTTACCGTAATACGAAAATTCGTTTTATGTCGGATCTGGGGGAGGCCACTCGCGAGTGTGAGGCTATCTTTATTGCGGTAGGAACACCTCAGAGCGAGACCGGCGATGCGGATCTTTCCTATGTCGAGGCGGTTGCCTGTGAGATCGCTCGTTCTATTAATGGATACAAGGTGATCGTCGAGAAGAGCACCGTTCCCGTCTATACCAACGAGTGGGTGCGGCGTGCGATCGAGCGCAACGGAGTCGATCGTAACCTGTTTGATGTTGTTTCGAATCCTGAGTTTCTGCGCGAAGGTACTGCCGTTGCCGATTTTCTTCATCCGGATCGGATTGTTGTGGGGGCTGATAGCGACAAGGCAGCAGCATTGTTGCAGGAGATCTATGCTCCATTGACGAGCGGAGAATACTATAAGCTGCCAAATGCGATTGAAGGTCCGTGCGGCCCCACCGAGCCGCCGCCTTTGCTGCTTACTTCAACGAAGAGCGCCGAGATTATTAAGCATGCTTCAAATGCTTTTCTCGCATTGAAGATCTCGTTTATCAATGCCGTTTCGAATCTGTGCGAGGCTACGGATGCCAATGTCGAACAGGTTGCTCTGGGTATGGGACTGGATAGTCGTATTGGGCCGAAGTTCCTTCGCCCGGGTATTGGTTATGGAGGTTCCTGCTTCCCCAAAGATGTGGCAGCCTTCCGTTCTGTGGCAGAGCAGATGGGCATCGACTTCAATCTCTTGAGCGAAGTTGAAAAAATTAATGTGCAACAGAAGAAGCGTTTCCTGGCAAAGGTCCGTTCGGCTTTGTGGACGCTGCGTACTAAGCGGATTGGTGTACTTGGTCTGGCCTTCAAAGGGGAGACCGATGATATCCGTGAATCGCCGGCGATCGATCTGGTTGAGATGTTGCTTGGCGAGGGGTGCTCGGTCACGGCCTTTGATCCTGCCGCTATGAAACGCACTCAGGATGTGCTTCCTGCTACTTCGCATCTCAAGTACGTGAACAGCGCCTACGAGGCAGCGCAGGATAGCGATGCACTATTGATCCTGACAGACTGGCCGGAGTTCGCTTCTCTGGATCTCGACCGCTTGAACAAGATTATGCGCTATCCGATCATCATCGATGGTCGTAATCTCTATGATCCCCATGTCGTTGCTCAGCATGGATTCACCTACCTCAGCATTGGACGGCCAGCTTCGAATCCTATGAGGGAAGCTGTTCTTGCAGCCAAGTAACCAATTGGCTCTTTGACAAAACATAAGTCTTAGATCGGCCAAAGGTCGCTACCAGCTAAAGAAAGGTAACAAAGATTAATGCCTCAAAGAATTTTAGTCACTGGAGCCGCCGGGTTTTTAGGCTCACATCTCTGTGATGCATTGCTGGCTAAGGGAAATACTGTCATAGGTGTAGATAACCTATGCACGGGAAATACAAATAACCTCAAACATCTTGCAGCAGAATCAAAATTTAGTTTTATAGAGCAGGATATTTGTAATGCATTTGATCCTGGAAAAGTAGATTTCATCTTTAACTTTGCTTCGCCCGCAAGCCCTATTGATTACACGCGGCTTGGTGTTGAGACACTTTTTGTAGGCTCGACAGGTACGATCAATACGCTAGACTTGGCGAAAAAATATGATGCCGGGTATCTTCACGCCTCAACCTCTGAGTGCTATGGCGATCCGCTGGTGCATCCCCAGGTTGAGACATACTGGGGAAACGTGAATCCGATTGGGCCACGGTCTGTCTACGATGAAGCCAAGCGCTTTTCTGAGGCAGTTGTAATGGCCTATCACCGCTATTACGGCGTCAATACTCACCTCGTTCGCATCTTCAATACGTATGGTCCACGTCTTCAGGTCAATGATGGTCGTGTGATCTCGAATTTCATGGCGCAGGCGCTCCGTGGTGAGCCGCTCACTATCTACGGCGACGGTTCGCAGACACGCAGCTTCTGCTATGTCTCCGACCTTATCGAGGGGATTGTTCTTCTTGCCGATTCGGAGGAGCATCTTCCGGTCAATATTGGAAATCCTGATGAGTGGACGATCCTGGAGTGTGCGCAAGAGGTGCTGGCTGTTACCGGCGCGAAGACAGAGATCATCTCGAAGCCTCTGCCGCAGGACGATCCAACTCGACGGCGTCCTGATATCACTAAAGCCAAAACACTTCTCGGCTGGGAACCGAAGGTAAGTCTTCGCCAGGGCTTGGAGAATTCACTGCAGTATTTCAAAGATTGCGTAAAGTGATTACATTCGATTGACGAATACTTAGGTAAAAGAGCCCAGCCAATTGGCTGGGCTCTTTTGCTTATCAACCCTCAGGGCTGAGGATAGCTATGTAATTTCGGAAACCATGTGAACTGTACCGCAGCCGTAGTGTCCTTCTGCAGACCAGACTTATAGATGGGAGCTTTCCATCCTTCATACTGCACCCATCCATTGAGCTCCAGATCTTGTCCGAATCTTTTCACTACGCTGACTTTGAACTGGTTCTGTGTCGTTCCACCTGGAATGAAGTCCTTTGGTGTCTTCTTATTGAGATATTCCAGTTGCACCGATTCGTTACCGGAGAGGTGGTAAGTTATCCATGCTTGCCCACCTTTTGCCTCACGGCCAATCCAGTCGCCCATGATGTATCCCTTGTTCGTATATCCCTGGACTTGAATCGTTTCGAAATAGTTGAACTGTCCTGCGAAACTTCTCGATACCCCGGGATCAGTTGTGACGCCCTCTAATCTCAGGTCCAGTTTGTGAAACTTGGGAAACTGGGAGATATAGAGGCCAGTACGGTAAGCAGCACGTCGAGGAGCGCTAACTGGGGTTACGTCGTCATGCGCAATCGAGTCGATATATAGGGTGGCATACTTTCTGACGAAGGGGAGACGGTAAGAGAAATTGAAGTCACTGTAACGAGCCCCCGGATCATTGCGAGAATGCTTCTCTTCTGAAGATGTATCGCTGGTGTCGAAGAAGCCTTTGAGAAAAGTATGCAGTGTGACAGGGGCGTGACCTTCTCCGCCAAAGATGATCGTCCGTTGGAAGCCAAACTCAAAGTTTACTGTTGGACGAAAAGAAAACATCTCGGAATGTACCCAGGGGCTATTCGGTGATGTATGTCCCTTGAGACTGCCAATGAAAAAATCGTACCGCATGGGGCCAAGAAGCTTCGACAGTAAAAATATATTCAGCGGTTCAACTCTGTTGACCCGGAATGAATAGATGTTCTCCGCATTGTTGGACCAGGCCAGGGCGCCGCCAGCGGCAGGCCCAAGCCAAGCATCGGTCTTTCCAGCCGATATCTCATGTCCAAGCAGATGAATGGAGAGAGCGCCTTCTACTAAGCGAAAAGGATTTTGTGCCTGGATAGGGCCAGCGGGAATTGTAGCCTGAGGCTCGTTGGGTGGAGCATAGGGAACGATGGTATCAATGGCTGATAGCTGGGTTGCGAGTGCGTTGGAATATCCCGCTGCCGATGGAGCATGCTGGTATTCGCCGCGCAAGTAGAGCGAGAACGGTCCCCATTCATTCACGGTTGAAAAGCCAGTGATGTTATTGAAGCCCGATTGGTAGGGGCGTCCGTAGTCGTTATTGATGGTCTGGCCCAGGTGATAGCTATCACGCAAGGGTGTTCCACCAATTCCCATAAAGCGTGTGTAGGTGGATTCGATCCCATAAATGGCTCCACGCGCGGTGTAGCCAGAGGGAACCTCGGCGTCGAACTCGGTCAGGAGCTTCGCCAAAATGTCTTGCGCCTCTTCGTTATCGCTGTGGATGATGTCGTATTTTGAATCCTGAAGCATGTGGAGCGCGCTACGGCGCGTCCATGGACGCATGCCCAGAAACATGGTGTCGAGAAATCCCATGGAGTAAAGCCGGGTCATAGCTGGATAGACCCAACTATCTACCGGAATGTAGGTTGATCCGTAACGATCCGGCAACTTATCTTCATCTAGCGGCCCATAAGGAACATAAGCGGTGAAGGGATTCTCGGGTGTGGCTGTTGCGGGTGGTACAGCGGGCTGATCGGTCTTCTGAGGTGATGGAATCGCCTGAGTTGCAGTCTGACTTTGCGGTGCATAAGCCGGCAATGCCGCCGGCGCGGACTGCGATGGGGATGTCGATGTCTGTGCAAACATCGTCGAGCCTGCACAGGCGACAAGAACCGCAATGGGAAGGTAGGCTTTTTTGCGCACTTGCACCTCAAACTTTTCTATTTGAATCGTTATCTCCAGTGTATCGTCTCAGCCTCTGGAGTTTGCTGTGCAGGCAGGTGAGGGAAGCAAGGAACGTTTATGAATGCTTTGCTGCTGCCAGCTTTTTGCGAAACGAATCGCTGACATGATTTACCCAGTCTTTGCTGGCAATGTTTCGTCCTGTCAAAAAATTTTTCATGTAAAAGATAGGATCATTAATTTCGTTGCTTCGTTGCTCTGCGTTGCAAGAAATGCATTCGATCAATACCGGGCCATCTTCACCACGAGACCGGCCAATCGACTCCTGTGCCACGCGATACAGCGCGATGGCATCGCTTGCGTCTACAGGAATTCCCGGAATTCCAACTGCCCGTGCCTTTGCACAGATATTTGTGGCTTCACCTTTGCCGCTTGCTTCAGGGAGAATGACAAAGATGATTGGCAAATTTAGCTTTGCCGTCAGCGTAAGAAGTTGTTTCCAGGATCGTTTTGGCAGCTCCGCATAATAAGCGTAAGCCATCACAATATTATTTTGCTTCTGGCTCTTGAGAGTGAGCGCTGCTCCCATCGCCATATTCAGACGGTCCTCTGCATCCTCAACCCAAGGTAGTTGGCGTGTCACAATGGTTGATTCGGTCGATATCGCATTTTCGATTTGCGCGTTGGAGATTACCTTAGCGATATGACTAAGAAGGGGACGGAGCGGAGCGCCGAAGAGAAGATCCATGGTCGCGCACATGCGAGCGTCGCTGACAAGATCGCCCTGTCTTAGCTCGATAGCTGTGGCCACGCGGCACGCCTCCTCTCCAGATGCAGAGGACAGTCGCTGTTTTTTTATCTTTCGCTGTGCTTTGGCGATATGCTCATTCAGTAATCTGGCCTGAGCCATCACGGTGTAAATTTGTCGGAGTTTTTTGTTGGGAACCAGTGGATTTTCGTGCGGCGCTGTTTCGCTCAAGCCAGATCTCCCATTACTGCTGCACTTCTATAAAACGAGGGCTCCATGAGGAACCCTCGTTTGAGTTAAGCTTCCTGCGATCGCAAGCTAGGCTTTTGAAGGATCGTCGCCCTCAACATTGAGACCGAGCTCTGCCAATGCCTTTTGTGCTTGCTTAGGCTTGAACTTGCCCTCGCGGGAGAGCTTCGAAAGAGTTGCCCCGACGATGGACTCCGCGTTTACCTCAAAGTGGCTGCGGAGATGCTCACGATTGTCGCTGCGGCCAAAGCCGTCAGTCCCCAACGATACAAGTCTGTTTGTCAGCCACGGTGACAGCTGGTCAGGCACAACCTTCATATAATCGCTGGCCGCGATGATGGGCCCGTGTGTTCCTGCGAGCGTTGTTTGCAGGTAGCTCTGGCGCTCCTTCTCGGTCGGATGGAGACGGTTCCAGCGCTCTACCGCCAAGGAGTCGCGACGTAGCTCGTTATAGCTGGTGACGCTCCAAACATTGGTCTGTACGCCGTACTTCGTCGACAGGATCTCCTGCGCACGAAGAACTTCGTTCAGAATCGTTCCGCTGCCGAAAAGCTGTGCAACTGCCTCGCCTTCGATCGCCGGCTTCAGCTTATAGAGGCCACGCAGAATGCCTTCGGTGACGCCCTCCGGCATAGCGGGCATGGCATAGTCTTCGTTGTACATCGTGATGTAGTAGAAAATGTCTTCGCCCTTCTCGTACATCCGGCGAATGCCATCCTGCACCACAACGGCAAGCTCGTAAACGAATGCCGGGTCGTAGGTAACGCAGGTGGGGACAGTGCTTGCCAGAACGATGCTGTGCCCATCCTGGTGCTGTAGTCCCTCGCCAAGCATGGTGGTGCGTCCTGCTGTGCCTCCCATCAGGAAGCCCTTGCCGCGCGAGTCGGCAAAGGCCCAGACCATGTCTCCGATACGTTGAAATCCGAACATTGAGTAGTACATGTAGAAGGGGATGGCCGGAATTTTGTAGTTTGCGTATGCCGTGCCTGCCGCAGTAAATGAAGCCATGGAACCGGCTTCGGTAATGCCTTCTTCGAGAATCTGCCCGTCCTGCGCTTCGCGGTAGTAGAGCAGCATGTCGGCATCGTGGGGGCTATACTTCTGGCCCTCGGGCGCATAGATGCCAACCTGTCGGATTGCTGACTCCATGCCAAAGGTGCGGCCTTCATCAGGCAGGATGGGCACGATAAGCTTGCCGATCTTCGGGTCTTTCAGCAGATGGCGAAGAATGCTTACAAAGCCCATCGTGGTCGAGACGGCACGCTTATTGGAGCCTCCGGTCCACTCGGCAAAATAATCCAGTCCCGGCGCGATGAAATCCAGTTTCGGTACCTCGCGCTTGGGCAGATATCCGCCTAGCTCTTGGCGTCGCTGCTGCATATATACGATCTCGGGAGCATCTTGTGCTGGGCGATAGGGCGTTCCGTGCGATGCTGCCTCTTCGGGAATGGGAATGTCGAACCGCTTCACAAAGGCAGCCAGCTCGGAATCGACCATCTTCTTCTCGTTGTGTGTGGCATTGCGGGCCTGCGACGAGCCCATGCCATAACCCTTTACAGTCTTTGCAAGAATGACGGTCGGGCCGCCCTTGTGCTCGATCGCCCGCTTGTAGGCGTTGTAGATCTTCGCCGGATCATGACCGCCGCGATGTAGACGCTCAAGCTGCTCATCGGTTAGATCGCGTACCAGCTCAAGCAGTTCCGGATACTTGCCAAAGAAGTTTTCACGCAGATAAGCACCATCCTTGGCCTTGAACGTCTGGAAGTCTCCATCTACGCACTCTTCCATTCGTCGCAGCAACAGACCCGTATGGTCGCGCTCAAAGAGCGCGTCCCAATCAGAGCCCCAGATCACCTTGATGACGTTCCAGCCTGCGCCGCGGAAGTGTCCTTCGAGCTCGTCGATGATGCGCTTGTTGCCGCGCACAGGGCCATCGAGTCGCTGCAGGTTGCAGTTCACCACAAAGATGAGGTTGTCCAGATTTTCACGGGCAGCAACGGCAATCGCTCCCAGGGTGTCGACCTCATCGGTCTCGCCGTCGCCGACAAAGGCCCAGACCTTGCGCTCAGTCGGCTGAATGAGGCCGCGATGCTCGAGATAGCGCATGAAGCGCGCCTGGTAGATGGCATTCAGCGGGCCGATTCCCATGGACACCGTAGGGAAGTTCCAGAAGTTGGGCATCAGCCAAGGGTGCGGATAGGAGCTCAGACCCGGCGTTTCGCGCAGTTCGTGGCGGAAATTTTTGAGGTGGCTATCATCGAGCCTGCCTTCGAGGTAAGCACGAGCATAAACTCCGGGTGATGCGTGACCCTGGAAGTAGACGAAGTCTCCCGGTTGGTCTCCATACTTGGCGCGGAAGAAATGATTGAAGCCGACCTCAAGCAAGGTAGCAAGCGATGAGTACGTCGAGATGTGACCGCCGATGCCGGCGTCCTTTTTATTCTGACCGTGTACCATTGCCATTGCGTTCCAGCGAATTAGCGCTTCGACACGGCGCTCGAGCGCTCGGTCTCCCGGATAGGGGACCTCATCGTGCTTGGCAATGGTGTTCAGATAACGCGTCGTCAGCTCACTCGACGTCGGCACCCCGGCCTGCTGCGCTCTTTGCCGGAGGGTTTCGAGAAGTTCGGCGCCCTGTTCCCAGTCATTGGCAATGACATCGTCAAACGCCTCAATCCACTCGGACACTTCTTCGGAAAAATCAATCTGGGCCGGAGTTTCAAGTTTCATCGTCATAAGCAATCCTTATATCCCCAGTTGCCGGGGTTGTAGATCAGCGCTCCAAATGCACTGCTTCTAGGATAGTCGTCTTCGGGTAAAAACGTCACTAAGGTTCCGTTTTTCAAAGGAAAATCAATGAATGCGAGTTGATAATCGACCGCAGAAGATTGGGTTACAGAAACAAGTTCTATGTGGAGTAGTCGGCATTGATCCGCACATACTCCGCAGTAAGATCACACGTAATAAACCTGCACTCGGAGTTGCCTTGCCCGAGGTCCAACGTGATGGTGTATTCACGCTGCTGCATGGTCGTATGGGCGGCGGCTTCATCGAAATGAGGTGTTCGCATCCCAAGCTCGAAAACCGGCTGCGTCCCGATCCTGATGTTCACCTTCTCTGGATTAAATGTTGCACCGCTGTACCCGGCGGCTGCCAGCAGACGGCCCCAGTTGGGATCTGCGCTTGACCAGGCAGTCTTGCAGAGCGGAGAGTGGGCGATTGCCTTGGCAACCTGCTTTGCCTCCACCGGTGTGCGGGCTCCAGTAATGTGCAGCGTTACGACATGACCTACGCCCTCACCGTCATCGACGATCTGGTGAGCCAGGGAATAGCACACCTGGTTGAGCGCGTTGGCAAAGGGCTCTGTGGTCTGTTCGTTGAGCCTGGTCCGGGTATCTCCGCTGGCCAGCAGTAGAACGGTGTCGTTTGTCGAGGTGTCGCCGTCGATGGAGATACAGTTAAAGCTCTGCTCCACGGCCGGAGCCAGAAGTTTATTCAGCTCTTCGGTCGAAGCCGACAGATCGGTGAAGAGATACACCAGCATGGTGGCATGCGGTGGACCGATCGGGGCACCGAGTTGGGGATGAATCATGCCCGCACCCTTTGCTGCGCCGAAGATATTGACCTCGGCTCCGTCGATGGTAACGACTGCGCGAGCTATCTTCATACGCGTGTCGGTCGTCATGATGGCCTGAGCAAACAGTTCAGCGTGTGCCGGGGTATCGCCCAGCGCAGCTTCGACGGCGGGCAGAGCCGCGATTACTTTTTCGGCTGGAAAGGGAACGCCGATGATGCCGGTCGAGGAGGGAATAACTTCGTCGAAGATGCAATGAAATGTCTCGGCGGCGGCGACACATGTCTGCACGCAGGTATCGATGCCGGCCTGTCCGGTGGCGCAGTTGGCGTTGCCTGCATTGACCAGAACGGCTGCGACTCTTCCACCGGTAACTTGGAGATGTCGGCGACCTACGGTGACCGGAGCCGCAACGACCTGATTTTTTGTGTACATTACTGCCGCATTTGCGGTTTTGGGGGCAATCGCTACAGCTACGTCCAGCTTTCCACTGGCTTTGATGCCGGCTTTAACTGCACCCCATTTGAAGCCGCGGGGAAGGGGCTGGACGTTCACTTCTTGCTCCAGGTTCATGACCTTATTTTGCTCGATGCTCATAGACTTACTTTATCAAGGGAAAGCGCTTTCCAAAGTGTTTCGGATATTCTGGAATAATTGCAGGCCATTGTGCGGAATTGCTTAGAAAGAGGATGTTTATGTTGCTTGAAGAATTGCGGAAATCGGTGCTTGAGGCCAATCTGGAGCTGGTGCGACGAGGGCTTGTCCTCTATACGTTCGGCAATGCCAGCGGTGTGGACCGCAAGCAGGGACTAGTCGTGATTAAGCCCTCCGGCGTCGACTATGACGAGCTCCGACCGGAGCATATGGTGGTGACCGACCTGAACGGCAAGATCGTTGAGGGAACACTGCGTCCCTCCTCGGATCTCGATACGCATACTCTCCTCTATCGCGAGTTTGCCGATATTGGAGCGGTCGTGCACACCCACTCGGAGTACGCTACCAGCTTTGCCCAGGCAGGAATGGCGATCCCGGCACTCGGAACGACGCACGCCGACTACTTCTATGGATCGGTTCCGGTGACGGAAGAGCTTACTGACAAGGCAATCGGCGGACGGTACGTGCACGAGACCGGACTGGCCATCGTCAATCGCTTTAAAGGGATCGATCCGCTGGCCGTGCCTGCCTGCCTGGTGGCCGGTCATGCTCCCTTTGTCTGGGGCAAAACGCCGCACGACGCGGCGCATAATGCAGTGGTGTTGGAGGCCGTGGCGCGGATGGCATACCGCACGTTGACTTTGCAGGCTGATTGCAAGGGCGTTTCACAGGCTCTTCTGGATCGGCACTACTTCAGGAAACATGGGGCTTCGGCGACCTATGGACAGTCCTGCTGATCCTGAACGCAACAAGCAACAACGGCCCCATCTTCATATGGTGAAGATGGGGCCGTTTGTTATCTATAGGGTTAGAAGCTTACGGCGAGAGTACGCGCCTGAGCAGAGCTTTCCCGTGCCATTTCGAGCAGCTTGATGACGCGGTAGGCGTCTTCGGGCTGGACCGCTAGCTTTGCCTTGTCATTGATGGCGTCGCGTACGTTGGCGTAGTAGTTGCGATAATCTCCGGTCTCGGTCCTGACGGGGGTGCGAGTCAGCGTGGTGGGGTCGGCTGGGTTGGGAGCTACAGTCAGAACTCCCCATTCGGACTCTGGCTCGTTGAGCCATACTTTGGCATCGCCCATGCGTGGCACTTTAGCTCCTCCAAGGAGGGCTGGCTCCTGCGGATCGAGACCGTACTTCTTGAAGCTGCCATGGGTGCCGTGGAGCAGAAAGCGCGGAGCGGCATCGCAGGCCAGCATGCTGGCTCGGCAGTGGGCGAGCAACCTGGGATAGTGCAGAGTGATGTCGAAGGCATCCTCGATCTCGGTTAAGTCACGATCTTTGCGAACGCTGGCGGTGATGGCTTGGGGCGCGCCGAAGAGGGCCAATGTCTGATCGACGAGATGAGGTCCGAGATCAAAGAGCATGCCGTTGGCTGCATTTCCAGACTCCTTCCACGTCGCCTCGCGAGGCAGCGGACGGAAGCGGTCGAAGTGGGACTCGAAGGTGACGAGTCTGCCCACGGCTTTCTGGTCGACCAACTTGCGGACAGTAAGGAAGTCACCGTCCCAGCGGCGGTTATGGTATGGGGCAAGAACGAGGTTGCGGGACTTGGCGAGATCAATCAACTCGAGAGCTTCGGCGCTGGTGGCAGCGAAGGGTTTGTCGATGACGACGTGTTTACCGGCTTCGAGGGCCTGCTTGGCGAGCGTGAAGTGAGTTTCGTTAGGCGTGCCAACAACGATGAGCTGAACGGACGGATCGGCAAGGGCCTCTTCGACGGAGCGGAGGATGCGGGTTTCGGGATAGGCCTTGGCGGCTTCATCGCCGCGGCGCTGCACAATGGCTTCGAGCCTGAGGCCGGGGACGGCGTGGACGAAGGGGGCATGGAAGACGCGTCCGGCGAGGCCGAAACCGATGACTGCAACTCCTATATCTGACATTGCTGCTCTCCTTGATTGGTTGTGCACCAGTGTTTCATAGTGGATGGTGTAGGCCAAAGGCACGGAGCCATCTTTGGAATATGCCTGTGATTGATAGGATGGGTCTGTGGCTTGTTGGCGCATGATCGGTATTTGGGATGCCAATGATGGCGCGGGATTCTTAGGCTCACGGCGGCGTATTTTTTGAGATCTTCCTCCAGAACAAAACGACCCGTACCGCAGAGCCGCGTATCGCGCTGGAGCACTCTCTCCGATTGGTGCTTTGCGCATCAAGGGATCGTCTTTGCTGTTGCGGGTGCGGTGTGGGTGCTCGCACTTTACTGGAAGGCGCTGAGCGCTCCCTTCGTTTATGACGACGTGGACCAGATCGTCAATAACCCAGCGCTGACCTCGTTGCGGTTGACCTTTCATCGGTTCTGGCTGGCCCCCGTCTCGTTCAACAGCGAGATTGGCGGCGCGGGAAGCGCGACCTATCGACCACTTTATTGGATGAGTCTTGCGCTCGACCGCTGGATATGGGGCTTGCACGCCAGCGGATTTCATCTTACGAACCTTGTCCTGCACTGGCTCAATGGAGTGCTCGCATTTTTGCTGCTACGGCGGCTGCGGGTCGCACCTTGGGCTGCCGCAATAGCGGCGCTGCTTTGGCTGGGGCTTCCGATCAATACCGAGGCGGTGACTTGGATCAGTGCACGGGGCTATGTGCTCTGCACCTTCTTTGTGCTGCTGGCGTTGTTGGCTGCAAATGGCTTTCTGCGCGAAGGCAAATCACGACTTCTGCTAGCAGGATACTTTGCCGCTTCGCTGGCCGCGCTGCTGAGCCATGAAGAGGGCGTGCTCGTTCTTCCGCTGGCGCTGCTGGTGGCCTATGCGACCAACCGGCTGTCGCGCAGGCTGGCAGGTGGGCTGGTGGCTGCATCGATCCTATCCGGGCTGATCGATATCGCTCTAAGAGAGGCGGTCAAAACAGGCTCCGGGGGGACCGGTGCCGCCTTGTGGGCCGTGGGGCTGGCGTTCTGGCGCTATATGCAATGGATGGTTCTGCCCGTGCATATGAGTGTGGAGCGGTCGACCTCGATGCCCGCCAATGCAGCTTCGCTGGGAACAATTGCAGGCTGGCTGGGGCTGGTGGCGCTGATCGCCGCGATTGCTCTGCTGCGGAAACGAGAGCCGGCTGTTTCCGCGGGACTCGCCTGGGTGGTGATTGCGTTGCTGCCGTTTTGTGGCTTTGTCACGATCTATCAGGGGATGGCGGAGCGGTTCGAGTATCTGGCTGCTGCCGGGCTGGCGCTGGCTGCTGTTGCATTGGTGTTGGGGCTAAGCGGTCGCTGGCGGCGGATTGCTGTGGGCTTACTTGCAATCTGGATGATATGGGGAGCGTGGCGGACATGGGCACGGGTGCTGAACTGGCAAAGCCCGGCGGGGCTCTATGCGAGCTCGCTGGAGGCAACGCCGAGGAGTCCAGTACTACTCTATAACCTGGGGTTGGAGTTCCGGCGAAGCGGCGATGTGCTGAGCGCGGCGAAGCTCTACGGGCAGGCGGTAAAGCTACAGCCTCGCTATACGCGGGCGCTCGCAGGGCTAGGAGATGTCTATATACAACTCGGCGAGACTCGGGATGCAGTGAATTACTTTGAACGGGCGCTGGCTCTCAATCCCACCGACAAGGAGACGGTGATCGACCTGGGCGAGGCTTTACAGCGCATGGGCGACAAGCAGGGAGCCGAGGTTCAGTTACGTAAGGCGATTGCGCTCGACCCGTCGCAGGGCGAGGCTTATACCGATCTGGGCGCATTGCTGGCCGATACGGGGCGGATCGACGAGGCGATTCAGTGCTTCCAGACGGCGATCAAAAACAAGCCTGACGACGCGACACCTTACTTCGACCTGGCGGTGATGTTTCAGCAGCGCGGCCAGGATGAGGTCGCGCTGCCGTTTTACAAGAAGGTGTTGGAGCTGAAGCCGGGTGACCCGGATACGATCCGGAATGTCAGCAAGCTGCATTTGGAGCGTTAGTCGGCCAACGAGCGCAGGGCCGGATAGACCTTACGGTATTGCCGATAGGCTTCGTTCATTGCGGCGGCGTTCTGCGGAGCGATGGTCTGAGCGATGCGAATTGTGGAAGCACAGGCCGCCTCAACGCTGGGCCATGCGTTGACGCCGGTTCCGGCGAGGAGAGCCGCTCCAAAGGCTCCGCCCTCTTCGGCTTCGAGCAGCTCCACCGGCTGGCCGTAGACGTCGGCCTGAATCTGCCGCCAGAGCGGGCCTCGTGCTCCTCCCCCGCCGAGGCGGATGCTCTCGACCGGAATGTGCAGCTCTTGAAAGAGAGTAAAGGTGTCGCGCAGGCTCATGGCTACACCCTCCAATACAGCGCGGACGAAGTGGGCCTGGGTGTGGCTGGCCGTGATCCCGACAAATGCGGCGCGAGCGTTGGGGTCGAGATGCGGTGTGCGCTCGCCAAAGAGATAGGGTGCCCAAAGCAGGCCGTCGCTGGCGGCGGGAACGTTTGCGGCAAGTGCGCTGAGCGTGTCGTAGCTGCTGGCAGCGGCGAAGGTATCGCGGAAGTAACGCAAGCTGAGACCGGCGCCATTGGTCACTCCCATGACGTGCCAGCGGTTAGGGGCAGCGTGGCAGAAGGTGTGCAGGCGGCCGAGGCGGTCTTTCGTGGGAGTGTCGGTGGCGGCAAAAACGACTCCGCTGGTGCCGATAGTGGCGGAGACCGAGCCGGGCGCGAGGATGCCCATTCCAACCGCTCCGGCACCTTGATCGCCGGCTCCGGCAGCTACGGGCGTGCCTGTGGCCAGACCTGTGGCAGCGGCCCCCGCGTCGGAGATGTGGGCGCAGATCTCGGGGCCTTCGAAGAGACGGGGAAGCCACTGCAAGGGAATCCCGGCAGCTTCAGCCACTTCAGCAGACCAGCGGCGGTGGGCCACGTCAAGCAGAAGTGTGCCGCTGGCCTCCTGCATGTCCATCGCGAGCTCGCCGGTGAGGCGGTAACGGACGTAATCCTTGGGACAGAGTACATGGGCAATGCGGGCAAAGATCTCGGGCTGGTGATCGCGGACCCAGAGTAGTTTGGTAAGGGTGAAATTCGGCAGGGCCGGATTGGCGGTTAGTTCGATCAGGCGTTCGAAGCCGATTTTTTCCGTAAGCCAGTCGCATTGGGGCTGAGTACGCTGGTCGCACCAGATCAGTGCCGGGCGAAGAACCTCGCCATTGGCGTCGAGCATGACGCAGCCGTGCATCTGGCCGGTCAGGCCGATGGCTTCAATTTCGCTGCCTGCGAGTTCGCTTTCGGCCATGGCTCCGGCGATGGCTTCGCGGGCGGCCCGCCACCAGTCGTTGGGATCCTGTTCGGCCCAGCCGATGTGTTCGGAATGAATGGGCTTGTGTTCCGCGCTGCTTGAGGCGATAACTTTGCCGTTACGGTCGATGAGGATTGCCCGGGTGCCACCGGTTCCGACGTCTACTCCAAGAAACATGATGGTTTCCTTTTAGTCTTGTAAATGCTTTTAGTAGCAGTGTATCCGGTACGATCAGGTCGGGCGAGAGACTGCTAAGATTCTGCCTGGATTTTGCATACGATACTTTTTGAAGATTCCGGATGACTTAGCGCATCTCAATATACGAAGAGAGAGACATTCGGTATATCGATGACACAGGGTGTAAACGTTTCTGTGTGATCAAAACCGTAGGATTAGTGTGAGAGATACAGGTAACATTCACGTATGAGCCAAAGCATGAGAGTGCGTTACTCCCGGAATCTGGTTGCTGCGCTGGCGATTGGTCTGCTAGGCCTGCCCGCATGGGCGCAGCAGGATACAAGCCAGACTACGGCCAGTGGACCGAGCACAGGGCAGACCAGCTCGCCGATCGCAGCGGCGCAGCAGCAACTTTATACAGCGTCGGGTGAAAATGGAGCGCAGCCTACGCAGGATTCATTTCGGGGCAGCGTCGTGGAAGGGAAGTCGACGGGAACGATGATGGACCTGTCGCTCGACGAGGCGATTCAACGCGGTCTTCGCAACAACCTGGGGATCATTCTGCAGTCGTCGACACAGAAGAATGCAGGAGGCCAGCGGCTCGAAGAGTTGCAGGCGTTGCTGCCTACGGTCACCGCCTCTGGCAGCGTCGAGGTACAGCAGATCAACCTCGCAGCCGAAGGCCTGAAATTTCCCGGACTGAACCCGATCATCGGGCCATTCCAGGTCGTGGACTTCAGGGCGTTCCTGACGCAGAACCTGGTAAACGTTTCGGCGCTCCAGAATTACATTGCTGCGAAGCATAACTTTGAAGGGGCAAAGCTGACTGCCGATGACGCTCGTAATCTGGTGGTGTTGACGGTAGGCAACGCCTATCTGCTGTGCGTCGCAGATGCTGCACGCATTGAGGCGGTCAATGCGGAGATGGCGACCTCTAAGGTTTCACTCGATCAGGCGACCGACGCGCACGATGCCGGGACCAGCCCCAAGCTCGATGTGCTACGGGCGAAGGTGGACTATCAGAACGAAGAGCAGCGGTTGATCTCGGCGAAGAACGACTTGGCAAAGGATAAGCTGGCACTGGCACGGACGATCGGCCTGCCGCTTGACCAGGAGTTTCGGTTGACGGATCAGGTTCCGTTCGCCGCGCTTGATCATGTGAATCCCGATACAGCTTTCGCGCAGGCATTGGCCTCTCGTAAAGATCTTGCGGCTTCGGCGGAGCAGGTGAAGGCGGCGCGTGCGGAGAAGACTTCGGCGTGGGCGAGCCAGCTTCCCGTGGCCAGCTTCTCGGGCGATTTCGGCGACCTGGGAACGACGCCGGGGCACTCTCATGGAACCTACTCGGCTACCGGCAAGATCAGCGCGCCGGTTCTGCAGATCGCCAAGACTCGTGGCCAGGAGCAGGTTGCCGACGCTCAATATGAGCAGGCGAAGGCCAGGTTGGCTGATCAGGCGCAGCAAGTGAATGCGGATGTTCGTGACAGCTTGCTGGACATTCAGGCGGCCGAAAAGCTTGTCGAGGCGACGCACTCGAACGTCGAGCTTGCCAACGAGGCCCTGAGCGATGCTCAGCAGCGGTTTCATGCCGGTGTTTCGGATAACCTCGCTGTCTCTCAAGCGCAGTCGCAGACGGAATTAGCCAACGATCAATACATTAGCGCGCTTTATCAGCATAACGTTGCCAAGCTCTCGCTGGCGCGGGCACTGGGCATAGCGCAGACGAATTACAAAGATTATCTCGGAGGGAAGTAGCTTGTCAGACCAAGTGGATCAAAATCACGACGGACAAACCGCGGAGATCAATGGAACAGGTCACCTTAAATCGCACAACGATGCGGGCAGGGGCGGCCGCAGTGGCGACGAGGAGTCTGCGCAGCCTGAGAAGTCGTCGCGCCGAAAATTTATCGTCATCGCGGTGCTGATCTTCCTGGTGGTGGGTGCAGCTTTGTTCTACTGGCACTCCACCTTCACCGAAGATACTGACGATGCCCAGATCGACGGCAATCTCTATCAGGTCAGCTCGCGTGTGACCGGGCAGGTTATCAAGGTCTATGTAGACGATAACCAGAAGGTCCAGCAGGGACAGTTGCTTGCAGAGATTGATCCCAAAGACTACCAGGTGGCTCTGGAGCAGGCGGAGGCAAACCTCGCCAGTGCACAGGCTGCTGCCATTCAGGCCAATGTCAACGTTCCCATTACCAGCACAAGCGTAAGCACGAACCTGAGCACGACGAGCTCTGATGTGCAGGCTGCGCAGGCGTCAGTGGCGCAGGCACAAAAGTCGGAGCAGGCGGCGGAGGCCCGCGTCGACCAGGCAAAGGCCAATGCCTTGAAGGCCAAGCTGGACGTCGAACGTTATACGCCATTGGTCCAGAAGGATGTCATTTCTAAGCAGCAATATGACGCTGCCGTGGCACAGGCTGACGGTACCTCCGCTGCTGTCATTGAAGCCCAGTCGCAGGTGATCGGACAGCAGGAGGCGGTGCGCGAAGCACAGCAGAAGCTGGCGCAGGCACGTTTTTCGGCGAACGAGTCAGTAAAGAATGGTCCGCAGCAGGTGAGGGTGCAGGAGGCGAAGGCCAACGCGGCTCTTGCCGAGGTGCAGCAGGCGCAGGCGAAGGTAGACCAAGCCAAGCTTAACCTGAGCTATACCCACATTACGGCTCCCACGACAGGAATCGTCAATAAGAAGAACGTACAGGTGGGTGCCAACCTTTCGATCGGACAGGACCTGCTGACGATCATTCCCCTGACGGATCTGTGGGTTACAGCGAACTTCAAAGAGACCCAGATTCAACACATGCACCCTGGGCAGGACGTTACGATTGAGGTGGATGCACTGGGCGGACGCAAGTTCCACGGCAAGGTCACTCAGATTGGCGGAGCCACCGGATCGCGCCTGTCTCTGTTCCCGCCAGAGAACGCCACGGGTAACTATGTGAAGGTGGTGCAACGCATTCCAGTTCGCATCGACTTCAATGACCTGCAGAAGGAAAATGGGGATTACGCGCTTCGGCCAGGATTCTCCGTCACTCCTTACGTCTCAGTTAAATAGAGAGAAGAACGGAGCAGAGCAGGTCAACCCCTTCTCGCAACAATTCTGAAGCACAGCCTCACCAATCTTGGTGGGGCTGTGTATCTTTAACGGCGAGGGCCTCGCATCCAAGCGGCGCTCTCGCTCATCTACAAAACATACCCTTATGCCGATCGCGATTGTATTTTTCGTCCATTACGCCTACCTGATCCTGTTCTTCTGGGTTCTGGCAGAGCAGCTCGGCATACCCATTCCCAGCATTCCGGTGCTTCTCACAGCAGGAACACTCAGCGCTACCCATAAGATTCATCACAGCTATGCCTTGGCGGTTGTGTTGGTGGCGTGCATCCTGGCCGATACATTATGGTTTGCCCTGGGGCGACGTTATGGCAAAAATGTTCTCCAGCTCCTTTGCCGATTGTCGTTTGAGGCTTCCACCTGCGTAAGCAAGACCGAGGGATACTTCTCCAAGCGCGGCCCGGTCACGCTGCTGATTTCGAAGTTCATTCCGGGCTTGAGTACGGTTGCCGCGCCGATTGCGGGACAGACAGGAATGCCGTATGGTCGCTTTTTTATATGGGATCTCGCCGGATCGATCTTGTGGGCGGAGGCCTTTCTGCTCAGCGGGCGTTTCTTCGGCGACCTGGCAAAGCGCAGTGCACGGTTCTTCCAGCTATTGGGTCACTTTGCATTCATCATCTTTATCGTCATGGTGTTCGGCTTCTTTGCCTATCGCCTACTCAAGCAGCGCAGATTTCTGCAGCAGGTTCGCAGCATGCGGCTTGAGCCGGCCGAGTTGAAGGCTATGATCGACAACGCGCATAAGCAGGGTAATATCCCACCCTTTATCGTCGATCTGCGCCATCCTCTCGACTACCTGCCTGATCCGCGGGTGCTGCCGGGCGCGCTGCGCATTGGGCCGAATGAGATCCGGCAGCATAGCGAGATCATTCCGCGCGACCGCGATGTAATCCTCTACTGCACCTGCCCTAGCGAAGAGACCAGCGCCAAGTTGGCGATGCAGCTTCACAAGATGGGCATCTACCGTGTACGGCCGTTGCGCGGCGGCTTCGACGGATGGAAGGAGGCGGGGTACCCTCTTGAGGACTACATCGAAGACACCCCGCAAGTGCAGCCGCTGTTGACGCAGATCACACCATCAACTCCCCAGCCGGAAGTTCACTGATATCGTTGTCTGTACTTCAGTAGGGATGCCGTTGAGACGGTAAGGTTGATAGCGCGCTGTGCGGATGGCATCGATGGCGGCAGGCTGCAACATGGCAGGGCCGCTAACCACATGGAGACTCTCAATCATTCCAGTGCGGGAGATAGTGGCTTCCACAACGACCGTTCCTTCTACATGCGCTGCTCTGGCGATCTCAGAATAGACAGGACGAATTGGAGTGATAAGCATTCCGGCCGAGACGCCGGAAGATATGCGCACCGGGGCCTTCGATGTTTGCGTTGCAGCGACTGTTACGTGTGGCGCATGGGCCGTGTTTCCAATGGAGATGTTGAGCGATGTTTCATCTGTCATGCCGCTGCCTGATGGCATGGCGGTGATAGGAGGCGCATCGTCTGTTAATGGAAAGAGTCTGGGGAGCATCGACCGTGTCTGGAGAGCTTGTGTTGTAGTCGAAGCCAGAGCATCGGAGGCTGCTGCTGCCTGAACAGGCCTAATGGGAACAGGAGGTCGTGGAGGCGGTGGCATAAGGATGTGTGGCGTTGCAGCCACGAAGGCAAGCCTCTCCGGATGCAATAAAGGCAGCGCGATGATCAGCGCAGCTAAAGCAAATTGGAAGCTTATGGAGACTAGAGCCGTCCATCGCTCTGGTGAAGAAGCGTGACGAACTTGCGATACGACCAGACTGCCCTCGAACATAAAGCACCTCTCCATCTCGGCGGATCAGGTGCGCATCTGCGAGGAATGCGTACTTGCTACGTTAGACACCATCGCACCGGAAATGTTCCCGGACGCGACGCTTTCAAAACTTCTTATGCAGAACCCGTTACCATAGAACTTTGGCCGTGGTATGCCGCGGCAGGAGAGGGAATTGGCTTACAACGATCTTCGCGACTGGATAAAGCAACTCGAAAAGGCTGGAGAGCTGAAGCGCATCACGGCTGAGGTCGATCCGATTCTTGAGATGGCCGAGATTGCAGACCGCGCCGCCAAGTTGGGACGAGGCACAGCGAAGGCCGGTGGCCCGGCACTCCTGTTTGAGAACGTCAAGGGCTATCCGAAGGCGCGCGTGTTGATGAACCAGTTTGGCAGCGAGCGGCGAATGAAGCTGGCTCTCGAGACCGATTCGCTCAATGACATAGCCGACCGCATTCGTGAACTGCTGCATCCGGTTTCGCCGACAAGTTTTATGGACAAGCTGAAGATGCTGCCGAAGCTGGCAGAGGTTGGAGGATTCTTCCCTAAGCTCGTCGCTGCCAAGGACGCTCCCTGCAAAGAGGTCATTCATCGCGGTGAGGATGCCAATCTTCTTGATTTGCCTATTTTGAAGACGTGGCCACAGGATGGTGGCCGCTTCATTACGTTACCGTGCGTGATTACGCGCGATCCGAAGTCGGGTAAGCGCAACATCGGCATGTACCGAATGCAGGTCTACGACGGCAAGACGACAGGCATGCACTGGCAGCGTCAGAAGGTTGCCGCCGAGCACATGCGCGACCGGCTACGCGCTACGACTCCCGATGTTGCAGGCGGTGTTGATCTCATGGCATTGACGGCAGGCGGAACGGCTGCAGCGGCTTCTCTCGCCTCGTTGAACGCAACGACACTTACGAAGATTCGCAACGACCGCATGGAAGTTGCAGTTGCGATTGGCACCGATCCTGCGACGACCTTCTCTGCGATTGTTCCCGCGCCGCCTGAGGTTGAGGAGTACTTGATCGCAGGTTTCCTGCGTCAGAAGCCGGTTGAGTTGGTAAAGGCGGAGACAGTCGATCTCGAGGTGCCCGCTCACGCGGAATACATCCTCGAAGGTTATGTGCAGCTCGGCGAGCTGCGAACCGAAGGGCCGTTTGGCGATCACACTGGCTTCTACACCATGCAGGATGACTATCCGGTATTTCATGTCACTGCAATCACGCATCGCAAGCAGCCTGTCTATGCCGCCACTATCGTCGGCAAGCCACCTATGGAAGATGCGTGGATGGGCAAGGCAGTGGAACGAATCTTTTTGCCGCTGATGCAGATGACCTTGCCCGAGATTGTGGATGTCAACCTTCCTCCCGAAGGTGTCTTCCATAATTTGATGATCATCTCGATAAAGAAATCTTATGCGGGTCATGCGCGAAAAGTAATGAATGGCATCTGGGCGATGGGGCAGGCGATGTTTACAAAATGCATCATCGTCGTCGATGAGGATTGTGACGTGCAGGATCTGGCAGAGGTCGTTCTTCGCACGACGAACAACATCGATCCAGAGAGAGACATTCAGTTCACGCTGGGACCGGTGGACTCTCTGGACCATGCGAGTCGTCTGCCAAACTATGGTAGTAAGATGGGAATAGACGCGACGCGGAAGTGGCCTGCGGAGGGATTCACTCGCGAGTGGCCCGCGATGCTTGCAATGGAACCTGAGGTGAAAGCACGCGTAGACGCGTTGTGGAAAAAGCTTGGAATAGAGTAGGGTTTTCAAAAAAAATCTCCCCCTAACTCCTGATAGTTATTGAGTTTGTAACCGTTTTATTGAATTCTCACACATCAACATCAAAAAAAATGGGTTTCTTTTTTTAGCGGGAAACATTCGCTATGTGTTGCTGAGCAACGTGTTAACTCTACTTTGCTTCTAACCCACTTAGCGGGTTCTCCCGGAATCTCTGTTTGGAGGCATTATCTTGAAACGACATCATCTGGTTGGCTTATTTCTCTTCTTGTTCGGTTGCTCTCTCGCCTCCCAGGCTCAAGCAGTTCCCATGGCCACGCGTCTGGGCGGATTACAGGTAGGTGCAGGCTTTAGCTTTGCTGTGCCTGACTATGGTCCGACTTATATCAAGGGCTATACGATCTATGGAGATGCCGATCTGTGGCGTCGTGTCGGCATTGAAGCAGACGTGCACCAGATCAATGTTCTAACGCCAACGGATATTGGCGAGAATACTTATCTCGTCGGACCAAGATTTACTCTGATGCGCCGAGACCGTGTTCGCGTCTACGCGAAAGCTCTCGGTGGAGTGGGTCGTTTCGAGTACCAGAAGGGCAATCCACGCGCTCCATACAATCCAACCACTGATACCTTTGGCGTATTCTCTGTAGGAGGCGGCATCGAATTCCGTGCCTCACAGCATATCAACATTCGTGCCGTCGATATCGAGGCGCAGAAGTGGCCTGGTTATGGAACGCCTGGATATCCGGCACATGGATTGACGCCCTTTGTTACCACGTTTGGCGCTGCATATTCTTTCTAGCCTTTGTTGAAATTAGGGCGGATTTCCCCTTTGTGTAAAAGCGAACAGGACTCCTCTGACTCGAGGAGTCCTGTTCGCTTTTAGCTTAATTTCTAATTTTTACGCCTGCCTTCGATAGAAACCTAATTACAAGGAAGAAAGAGCCGCGAGACTAATCTCGACAGGGACGCTGCATAAGCGCGAGTAGGCCCAGGCTCGGCTGACACGTTGAAAGGAGTATGTCAGCTTCAGTGCACGAGTGCGCCGACAGGCTCCGTGAGTAACACTCTTTCGGAAGAGAGGGAAAAGTGGTGGACGCGGTAGGGATCGAACCTACGACCAGTCGATTAAGAGTCGAATGCTCTACCAGCTGAGCTACGCGTCCACATTGACCTCAAATGCATGAGGAGGAAGGGGATTGAGGGGCACACCCTGAAACCAGTCTGCCACAATCAATCGACTTACTTAAGATAACACAGCTTGCAGAGTGAAAGCACTCTGCAAGCTGCTGATTAACCAACAAAATCTACATTTGCACGAAGAGGAATGATGCCGCGGTCGAAGCCCATATCCAGAAGCTTGCGAATGGCCTCTTTGCCGTCCTCGCCATAGTTCAAGGTGCGCTCGTTGACGTACATGCCGACAAAACGGTTGGCCAGCGTAGGATCGAGATCGCGGGCGAACTGCATCGCGTATTCCAGCGCCTCTTCGCGATGGTCAAGAGCATGTTGGATGCTGTCCCGCAGAGCGTTCGTTGTGGCTAAGAGGGTCTCCTGGCTAAACGAGCGGCGAATGGCGTTGCCTCCAAGCGGGAGGGGAAGTCCAGTCTCTTCGCGCCACCACTGGCCAAGGTCGAGCAGCTTCACCAAACCGTCGTTCGCATAGGTTAGCTGGCCTTCGTGGATGATGAGTCCGGCATCGAACTCTCCCGAAACCACAGCGGGAATGATCTTGTCGAACGGCACAACAGCCGTCTCAATCTCCGGGGCGAAGAGCTTCAACGACAGGTATGCCGTGGTGAGCGTGCCAGGAACGGCGATGCGTGTCTTCTTTACTTCATCGAGCGTCAATTTGCGGGGCGAGACGATCATCGGCCCATAGCCTTCGCCAACGCTGCCGCCGCACGCCATCAGGGTGTACTTGTCCTGTAGGTAGGGATAGGCGTGAAACGAGATGGCGGTGACATCGTAGAAGGCTTCATTGATGGCGCGATGATTCAGTGTTTCGATGTCGGTGAGCGTGTGGTTGAACTTGTAGCCGGGGACGCGGACCTTGTTGGTGGCCAGGCCGTAGAACATAAAGGCGTCGTCGGAGTCCGGGCTGTGGGCGATGTTGATCTCTCGAATGGCAGTGTTCGCAGTAGTCATAATTCGGTAGTCCTTGGAAAAGTAAAAGGTAAGAGACGCAGCCCGGCATTGCCAGTTCATAACGTCGAAAGTTTCATGTTTCTAGGCTAGGAGCACCGCCGCTGAGGTAATGAGTTGCATAAATAGGGGCTTTTCGCATTAGCCGCGTTCGGTTGAGGTGAGCTTGTCGTAGGAGTGAGTGCGGTCCTGCGAGGATACATGCGCTGTGGAGCTATGAGGTAACGAGCTTTTACGCTCTTCCGCGGCGTCGAACAGATATTGGCTGAACTCCGGCTTCGACGAGTTGTTGAACTTGTGGCTGGCGCGAATGCGCCGTGTGATTGCCACCGCCGCCCATATTAGGGCGATAAAACAAAGAATCGAGATGGCAAAGAGAATTCGCATCAATAAAAGTTGACCTGATAAGAGGATACCAAGATTGCATCGGCTCGTGCAGCCGATACGCCCTTCCTTGCAATTTGCCGTGGAAATTCAAGCATGATCCCGCTGCGGCTCGTCGCTAGACTGGCTGGCAGTACAAACTTGGTACATTTCGAAGAGATGGAGCTTTTACACTTGACGGAGTTCTCTATCAAATTTGTACTGGGATATAGAAGAATTTTGCACTGAGTTTTTACAAATATGACTCGATCCACCACAACAGGCGCAGGGGCAAAGCGGTCAAGCGCTGTCGTGCGCCTATATCGGCAGATTCACGGCGGATGGAGAAAGATCGCTACCGGTGCTGCTGCGGTGCTTGCGCTTGCCATGGCTTACCATGTCATCTTTGGCCAGAATGGCCTGACGGTCTATCAGCAGAAGCGTCAGGAGACGCAGATGCTGGCCAAGCAATTGCAGACTTTGCAACATGAGAACGAGATGATGAAGGGTCACGTCGACCGCTTGCAGAACGATCCCAATGCGATCGAGCATCAGGCCCGCGAAGAGCTGCATTACACGCGGCCCGGTGAGGTGATCTACACGCTTCCTCCCGATCCTGCGTCGAAGGATGCTGCCAACCAGAACACCGCGAAACCCTAGAGCTTCCAAGAAGACCGTTAGGAGATATAGTCCTTCAACCAGGGATCGGTGGTGTGGACGAGCGCTTCGGTTGTGCCGTCAAAGACTACCTTGCCTTCGTTCAGCACAAGAAATTTAGTGCTGTCGTCGACTCCATTGTTGGGAATCAGCTCCATCCTGCCCGTCGTCGGGTTAAAGCGGTTTCTGGCCAGCGTGAATGCATCCTGCAACCGGTGGGTAATTAGCAGCGAGGTCGTGTGCGAGACGTCGCGCTGCTTGACGACCAGCTCAATGATGGTGGTCGACGTGATTGGGTCGAGTCCGCCTGTAGGAGAATCGTAGAGAATCAAATCGGGATTGGAGATGATGGCACGCGCAATGGAGACACGCCGTCGCATTCCGCCCGAAAGCTCCGATGGAAACTTGGCGATGGCTGGCTCCAGTTCGACAAATTGCAGAGCCTCTACCACGCGCTTGTGCGCTTCTTCTTCGGGGACGCCATCTTCGTGGAGGCGATAGGCTACATTGTCTTCCACTGAGAGCGAATCGAACAACGCCGACTCCTGAAAGACCATCCCGATGCGCGCACGTAGTTTGTAGAGGTCCTTCTCGGGCATCGTCGTAATTTCCTGCCCAAAGACCTTGATTGTTCCCGAGTCCGGCCGCAGCAACCCATTGGCCAGCTTCATCAGCACGGATTTACCGCAGCCCGCTGGTCCAAGGATGATGCGTGTCTCGCCGCGCTGTACGTCAAACGAGATATCTTCTAGCACCGGTTTCAGGTCGAATCTGATGGAGACGTCGCTATAGGCGACGACCGGGCCAGGCGGATCGGCATCGTGCTGGCTGAGAGAAGATTTCGTATTGACGAGTGCTTCGGTCATGGGTTGAATTACCGGCCAAAGATGCCGATCATCGCCCGGCTGACGATGAAGTCGACGATGATGATGAAGACCGACGACACGACAACGGCCTGTGTGGTCGAGCGGCCAACGCCCTGCGTTCCGCCCTTGGTTTTGAGACCGAAGTAGCAGCCGACCGTGGCAATGATGAACCCCGAGAAGAGCGGCTTGGTCAATCCCTGGACGACATCGCCGTAGACCAGAGCACGGTAGGAGCTGTGGAAGTAGCTGGAGGCGTTCAAGCCCAGCAGGGTCACACTGACGAGCGCTCCGCCAGCGATTCCAACGGCGTCCGCCACAATCGTAAGAAAAAAGAGCATGAAGATGGTTGCGTAAAGACGCGGCGTGACCAGTTTACGGATTGGATCGGTTCCAAGCGCCCGCATGGCGTCGATCTGCTCGGTCACCTTCATGGAGCCAAGCTCGGAGGCCATTCCCGAGGCGTTGCGTCCGGAGATCATCAGCCCGGTGAGGACGGGGCCAAGCTCTTTGACCATCGAGAGCGCGACCAGGTTGCCGGTCATGCTGATGGCGCCGAACTCCTGCAGGGAGGTCGCCGATTGCAGCGCCAGTACGCATCCTGTAAAGAAGCCGGTCAGCACGACGATCGGCAGCGACCCGAAGCCGATCGAGTCCATCTGGGTGAAGATGTCGGGCCAATATCGCGGACGTGAAAAGATGTTCGAGATCGCATGCCAAGAGAGCAGCGCGTAGTCCTGAACGGCGGCGACCTTTTCCTTAGCGAATTCCTCTGGGGAGACGAAGGGCATGTGGTTATCAGGCTCAATGTATCAGATGCAGGGGCGGTCTTGAAGATTGCATCTTCTTGGAAGGATTGAAGAAGTTCTTTAAGCAGTGTCTGGATTGGCCTTAGAAATGAGAAAATAGAAAGAATCATGGCTGAAATGACAGCGGCGGTGTTGTACGGCAAGCAAGACTTGAGATTGGAACAGGTGGCGGTCCCGCGCCCGGCGGATGGAGAGTTGCTCGTTCGCGTTGCGGCAGCGTTGACCTGCGGTACCGACCTCAAGGTCTACCGCCGTGGCTACCATGCCCGCATGCTCAAGCCGCCCATCCGCTTTGGCCACGAGCTGGCGGGAGTCGTCGAAGAGGTTGGCGCCGGTGTGACCAAATTTCGCAAGGGCGACAGGGTCGTTGCCCTGAACTCCGCGCCCTGCGACGCCTGCTTCTTCTGCACTCACGGGCAGCAGAACCTCTGCGAAGACCTTCTGTTCAATAACGGCGCCTACGCCGAGTTCATCCGCGTCCCGGCACGGATCGTCGAAAAGAACACGCTGCTGATTCCTGATGACGTCCTCTTCGAGCATGCCGCCCTCACCGAACCTCTGGCCTGTGTTGTTCGCGGCCTCGAGGAGAGCGGAGCCAAGGCAGGGGACACCATGATCGTCATCGGAGCCGGCCCTATCGGCCTGATGTTCATGCATGTCGCCGAGATCCACGGCGTTAATGTCATTGCTGTCGTCAAGCGCGAAGATCAGATCGCCGCCGCAAAACTGTTTGGCGCCTCTAGCGTGGTGCAGATCTCAGCCGTCGACGACGTGGTCGCCGCAGCCCGTGCTCTTACACCGCAGGGCCGTGGTGCCGATATCGTCATCGAGGCTGTAGCTACACCCGCTACGTGGGAGTGGGCCGTCGATATGGTACGCAAGGGTGGCGTGGTGAATTTCTTCGGTGGGCCGCCCAGTGGCACCAAGGTGCAGCTCGACACCAACCGCTTGCATTACGGCGACATCACCCTCAAGGCAAGCTTTCATCACACCCCTGCAACGTGCCGCACCGCATTCGAGCTGGTCACCAGCCGCCGTTTCAAGTGCGCCGACTACATCACCGGTCGTGCCGGTCTCAGCGATGTTCCCGCCATCTTTGCCCGTATGCTCGATCGAAGCGGAAGCACGCGCGAGATCAAGACCGCCGTCTTTCCTGCCGGGGTGCCTAAGTGAGTGAGATCACGCTCGCCGAACATGCTCTGCTTGGTGCGCCGCACGAGTACCTTACTCCGCTCGAACGGCCCACTCTCGCCGAAGCTCAGGCCTGGTGCCGCCACCTTGCGACGACACACTATGAGAACTTTCACGTCGCCACCTGGTTTTTGCCGCGCAAGATTCGGCCTCACTTCGAGAGCATCTACGCCTACTGCCGCGTAGCCGACGATCTCGGCGACGAGGTCGACGATCCCGAAGTCGCCTTGCGTCTGCTCAACTCCTGGGGTTCCATGCTTGACGAGTGCTACGACCATCCCGAACGCTCCATGCATCCTGTCTTTGTCGCACTGCACGAGACCATACGTGAGTGCGGCGTTCCCCGCCAACTCTTTGCCGATCTGCTGCATGCCTTCCGCATGGACCAGGTGAAGACCGAGTATGAAACATGGCACGAGCTTCTTGAGTACTCCCACTACTCCGCCAACCCGGTAGGCCGTCTGGTCTTGTGGGTCTGCGGATATCAGGACGAGTCGCTAGGTCTGCTCTCGGACAAGGTTTGTACAGCATTGCAACTGGCGAACTTCTGGCAGGATGTTACCGAAGACGCCGACCGTGGCAGGCGCTACATCCCCGCACAGGCGATGGCGCAGTTCGGCGTAGAAGATGGCCAGATTGAGGGCCGAGTCTTCACCCCGGAGTTCGGTGCGATGATCGAGAGTCTCGTCGTTGGAACTCGTGCCATGCTGCGCGATGGCAGCGTCATCAGCTCCCGCGTCGACAAGGAGCTGGCCGTCACGCTCGATCTCTTCAGCAAGGGCGGCAACGCCATTCTCGACGGCATTACCGCAGAGAAGTTCGATGTGCTGCGGGGCAGACCAGTCGTCACCAAGACTAAAAAACTGAGCCTCCTGGCAGGTGCGTTGATCGCCAAGATGCGGGCGGGGCTTGCCACGTGAACCTTGCGGAAGCCTATGCCGCCTGCCGCATCATAGCGCGGCGAGAGGCCAAAAACTTTTACTACGCCTTCCGCGTGCTGCCCCAGCATAAGAGCGACGCTATGTGCGCGGTCTACGCCTTCATGCGTCGCGCCGACGATATCTCCGACGACGAATCGCTCCCCATCGAGCAGCGCAGACAGGCCATGAGCAACTGGGTCGAGTCATGGCGTACCGCTCGCCGCACCGGAGCCTCTGACGATCCGGTCTTCCTCGCTCTCAACGACACACAAAAGCGGTTCGCAATTCCCGATGCTTTGCTCGAAGAGCTGGTGCAGGGAACCACAATGGATCTCGAACCGCAACCTGTCGCCGTTCAGACGTTCGCCACCTTCGACGACTTGTATCGTTACTGCTATCTCGTCGCCTCGGTCGTCGGCCTGGTCTGCATCCGCATCTTCGGCTACACCGATCCCCGTGCAGAAAAGCTCGCCGAAGAGACAGGGATCGCTTTTCAGCTAACCAACATCCTTCGCGACGTCAAAGAGGATGCGGAGCGCGGGCGAGTCTATCTGCCGCAGGACTGGCTACATGAATTCGGCCTCGACACCGAACGAGTGATCGCACTTGCGCAAGGTGCTGCGCTCCAGCCCGCAGACCGAGCTCTGCTGCGCCAGTTAGGTGCAAAGGCCGAAGCCTACTACGCCTCCGCGAACGAGTTACTGCCACTGATCGATAAGGACAGCCGCGCTGCGCTCTGGGTTCTCGTTACCATCTATCATGGCCTGCTCTACCGCATCGGCAAGCTCGACAGCGACGTATTCTCGCAGCGGGCCAGCGTCCCCAAGGCATCAAAGCTGTTGACTCTAACCCAGGGCATGGCAATGGCCCTACTCAACCGGGCAACATCGTGAGCGACTCCAATCAGCGCGATGTAATTGTTGTCGGCGCAGGCGTAGCCGGTCTGTCAGCAGCTGTAGCGCTCGCCGATGCCGGCGCGGATGTCACCCTGCTCGAACGCCGCCCCTACATCGGTGGGCGTGCTTACTCCTACGATCATCCCGCCCTCGAAGAGACCATCGACTCGCAGCACGTCGTGGTCGGTTGCTGCACCAACATCCTCGACCTCTGTAATCAGGCAGGGATGGCAGACACCATTCGCTGGTACGAGGAGCTGACCTTCCTCGAGCCCGGCGGCCGCCGCAGCCTGCTGCGTCCCGGCAGTCTTCCTGCGCCCGCGCATCAGGCCGTCAGTTTCCTGCGCGCCCCCATGCTTTCGCTGCGCGATAAGTCAGCAATCGCTACTGGCCTCGCCCGTTTCTTCCGCGGCTATCCTGCCGACGACACCGAAAGCTTCGCCACATGGCTCAAGCGCACCGGCCAGACCGAGCGCGCCATCCGCCACTTCTGGGAGCCTGTCGTCGTCGGCGCGCTCAACGATACCTTTGAGCGTTGTTCGGTCAAGTATGCAGGCAAAGTCTTCCACGAATCCTTCTTACGCTCCGCACCAGCCGGACGGCTCGGCATTCCCGCAGCCCCCTTGAGCGAATTCTTTAGCCCCATCGCCGATCTGGCGCGTCGCAAAGGCGTCGCCGTCAAGCTCAAGGCCGGAATTGAAAGCATCGAGCAGGTTCCGGGCAATCGCTGGCAGGTGCAGGCAGGAGGAGAGACGTACACGGCCTCCTCGGTCGTTCTGGCTACGAGCTTCAAGCAGACAGAGAGCCTTCTGATGAGTCTGAGCGCTTCGACAGGCACAGAAGCGGTGCAGAACGTCGACTTCAGCAGATTCACCGTCGCTCCGATCACGACAGTTCATCTCTGGTATGACCGTGATGTGACTGGCCTCGATCACGCTGTTCTGCTCGACACCCGCATCCAGTGGGTGTTCGCTAAATCGCGCATCCGTCGCTGGCCTGCGGAGCGCGGCAGTTATCTCGAGCTGGTCATCAGCGCCTCGTGGCCCGAGCTGGATATGGGAAGGGAAGAGATTCTTTCTTCTTCGATTCAGGAGCTGGAGCAGTTTTTTCCTGCGATCAAGCAAGCTACATTGATCAAGAGCGGAGTTCTCAAAGAAGCTCGCGCCACCTTCTCCGTTACTCCCGGCCTCGATCGTTTCCGTCCAAAACAAGCGACGCAATGGCCCGGCCTTTATCTCGCAGGCGACTGGACGGCAACAGAGTGGCCCTCCACGATGGAGGGCGCTGTTCGCAGCGGCAGGCTCGCTGCCGGCGCTCTGATGGGCGATGCCAACCGCTTCATGGCCCCGGAGCTTCCCGCCCAAGGGCTCATGCGCTGGTTGAATCGTCAGTAATTCAGGTGGACCTTATTCTGGCGGGCCGACCGTCACCACAAAATAAGTCGCCGGTGTGTCGCCGACATTCTTGATGAAGTGCTTGTCTCCGGCGACGCAGATGCCGACATCGCCTGCCACCATCTTGCGAGTTACGCCGTTGGTCATCAACTCTACCGTGCCCTCGCGCACTAGCCACAGTTCGTTGTGCAGATGCGTTCCAATCGGTTCGTGCGGAGCGCCCACAGCTTGTGTCGTCTCGTGCATCTCCAGTCGAAGATTGCCAGCCTTTAACATTCCTGCGACGTAGTGACGAGAGACTCGCTCCTGCGAACCGCCTGTCTTTGGCGGCTCCGGCGGAAATACGCCCGATTGAAGCACAGGCAGATTGCTCTGGGCCACGGCTGACTCCGGCATCGCTGCCGAACAAGCCAGCAGTGCTGGCAGCAAGGTTGCAAATTGACGACGATCCATCGAACTTTTAGAACTCATTGAACGAGATTTCCTCCGTCTTAAACGATACGCCCCGGCTCTGGCCGGGGCGTATCGTACATTTGCATCTTCAACTAAACAGCGGTCAGCGCAAGGCCAGCTGCCTTCTCTTCGCCATCCGCCGCAATAGGACGGTAGAACAGCGCGTTGTTTTCCATGTAGACCTCAAGGAACGCAGGCCGCTGCACGATACCCCCGCCGATTAAGGCTTCCGAGAGCGGATCCTCAACGTACTTCTGCAACGCGCGACGCAACGGACGAGCGCCGTAGGTGCGGTCAGAGGCAGTCTTCTCGATGATCCACTTCTTGGCTTCATCGGTCACAGAAATCGTGATCGCCTTATGCACCAGGTTCACGTTGAGCTGCTGTACCAGCAGTTCGAGAATCTGCATCAGGTCCTGATCCGACAGCGAGGTAAAGATGATGATCTCGTCGAGACGGTTCAGGAACTCCGGATTGAAGGTGCGCTTCACCTCTCCGCGTACGAGCTCTTCCATCTTGTCGAGCACCATGTCTTCCTTTTCGCTCTGGAAGCCAAGCCCCTGCCGCTTCTGCAGATGCTTCGCGCCAATGTTCGAGGTCATGATGATGATCGTGTTCTTGTAGTCGACCGTATTGCCAAGGCCATCGGTCAACTGGCCATCTTCAAAGACCTGCAGCAGCAGGTTGAAGACATCCGGGTGCGCCTTCTCGATCTCGTCGAGCAGTACAACGCAGTACGGATTGCGCTTGACGCGCTCGGTAAGCTGGCCGCCCTCTTCGTAGCCGACATATCCCGGAGGCGAACCGATCAGCTTGCTGACCGAGTGCTTCTCCATGAACTCCGACATATCGAAGCGAATCAGCGACTTTTCCGAACCGAACAGGAACTGCGCCAGCGTGCGCGCCATCTCGGTTTTGCCGACACCGGTAGGTCCAAGGAACAGGAAGCTGCCGATCGGACGTGCCGGATTCTTGAGGCCTGCACGTGAGCGGCGAATCGCCCGTGCCAGCGCCGAGATCGCCTTGTCCTGCGAGATCACGCGCTTGTGCAGCTCTTCTTCTACGCGCAGCAGCCGTTGCGTCTCCTCTTCCTTCAATGAAGTAATAGGAACGCCTGTCCAGCGGCTGACAACATCCTCGATGTCCTCGCGCGTCACAATACCTGCCGACGAATCATCAAGGTGATACTTGTCGCGGAGAGCCCGCAGGTTCTCGCGCTCCTTCCGCTCCTCGTCCGAATAGAAACGCGCCTTCTCAAACTCATGGTTCGCAATGGCGTTTTCCATCCGGTGCACGATGAACTTGATGCGCTTCTGCACCTCGGTCAATTCTTCCGGCAACGAAGTCTGCCGCAGCTTTACTCGCGCGCCCGCTTCGTCGATCAGGTCAATCGCCTTATCGGGAAGGAAGCGGTCGGGAATATAGCGGCTCGAGTGCGAGACAGAGAAGGTGATCGCATCATCGGTGTAGCTGACAGCATGGAACTTCTCATACTTGTCTTTAATGCCCATGATGATCTTGATCGCATCTTCTTCGCTGGGCGGCGGAACCTTCACGGCCTGAAAACGCCGCTCGAGCGAACGGTCCTTCTCGATCGATTTGCGATACTCCGCCGGGGTCGTCGCGCCAATGCACTGAATCTCGCCACGGCTCAGCGCCGGTTTCAAGATGTTTGCTGCATCGAGCGAGCCTTCGGCCGATCCTGCGCCGACCAGTGTATGCAACTCGTCAATGAAGACGATGGAGTTCTGGTTCTCCATCAACTCCTTCATGATCGTCTTGAGGCGCTCTTCAAACTGCCCGCGATACTTGGTTCCAGCGACGATCAGCGAAAGATCGAGCGCCAGCACCCGCTTATCGGCGAGGAAACTGGGCACCTCGCCGTCAGCGATCTTCTGGGCCAATCCTTCGACGATGGCGGTTTTACCAACGCCAGGCTCGCCGATCAGGACAGGATTATTCTTCGTCCGGCGGCATAGGATCTGGATGACACGATCTACTTCGGCATCGCGCCCGACCAGCGGATCGAGCTGCTGATCCATCGCGGACTGCGTAAGGTCGCGCGAGAACTCTGCCAGCATGCTCTGCTCGCCGCGCTGGCTCTTGCTGCCACCTTGTGCGGTGGGCACCTTCTCCTGCGTCGTTCGCTGCAACTCCTCGCGAATGGCAGGCAGCCTTAAACCACGCTCGGTGAGAATTTCGGCAGCAAAGCACTTCTCTTCGCGTAGTAGTCCCAACAGCAGATGTTCCGTGCCGATGTGTTTGTGAGAGAGCCGCTCGGCTTCTTCCGCAGCGTAGGCCAGCACTCGCTTGCACTCGTTCGACAGAGGCAGATCGACCGAGGTCGAAACCTTCTCCCGAATGGTCGTATGTCCTTCAATCTGCTTGCGTATGGATTCAACCGATGCGTGCGACCGCAAAAAGCGGTTCGTCAACGCCTTGTCCTCCCGCAGCAACCCCAGCAACAGGTGCTCTGTCTCGATATAAGGCGACCCGAACTGGCTGGCCTCGTACCGAGCAAAGAAGATCACCCTCCGCGCCTTCTCCGTATAGCGTTCGAACATGTTCTCCCCTTCAACGCCGGCCACCACCCAGCCCGAAGGCCGCATAGCGCCGTTGGTACCTTACCCATCCCTGCGTCGACTGCCCGCAAGGACAATCAGGCTACTTCAGACTGCGAAGCATCCATCCCACTTCTATCAGTGTAGTCGCCTGCGCAACACATCTGGAAATACCTCAAAAGTTATGCAATACCCTAGCACTGTCTATTAGATGAGTGCTGTGCAAAAAAGGCACCAAACCTGGTGCATCACTCCAGCACCTCCTCCAACCGTCCTTCTTTAAGCCGCAGCATTCGCCCGCAACGTCCTGCAAATTCAAGACTATGCGTGACAATTACGCTGGTTAGCCCATGAGCTACATGCAATCCCTGAATCAGCCCAAAGACCGTCTCCGCCGTCTTTCCATCGAGGTCCCCGGTCGGCTCATCTGCCAGAAGGATCTTCGGTTCCGTCACCAGCGCCCGCGCCAGCGATACCCTCTGCTGCTCGCCTCCGCTCAACTCGCCGCTGCGATGCTCGGCCCGTTCCGCCAGCCCGACCTCACCCAGCCAGACCCGCGCCCGCTCCAAGGCGGACGAACGCCCCATCCCGCGAGCCAGCAATGGCATAGCAACGTTTTCCAGTGCCGTAAACTCCGGCAGCAGGTAGTGAAACTGCCAAACATACCCAACATCCCTGTTCCTGAAGTCCGCCGCCTGTCCCGCAGAGAAGGTGCTCAACCGGCTGGTACCGCACCAGACCTCGCCTGCCGTCGGCCTGTCCAGCGCGGCCAGCAGATGCAGCAGGGAGCTCTTACCCGCGCCGCTCTCTCCAACGATGGCCACCATCTCACCGGCATGAACCACCAGATCGAGGCTGCGAAAGAGCTCCAGCTCCCCGCGTCCGGCAGCGCCGGGAACAGCGGCATAGGTCTTCGTCAGCCCCTCGGCACGCAGCACGACGGTCGCCTGGGTTGTACCCGGCAATGGCTCCAGCGTTCTCTCCGAATCTCCCCCAATGCGCTCAGCCACGGATCGCTCCATCAACCTTTGTGCCGGCGTGGCCGGGATACGCTCCCAGCGAAATCGCAATCCGGTTCCACGCATTGATCGTCGTAATGGTCAGCGTAAGATTCACCGTCTCCACATCGCTGAAGTGCGCTCGAACCTGCTGATACACCTCGTCGGGAGCATGGCCTTCCTGAATATTCGTCACCGCTTCGGTCCAAGCCAGCGCCGCCCGTTCCCGCTGCGTATAGCCATCCGAGTTGCGCCACTCCGCCAGTCGCTCAATTCGCTCTGCCGGTTCATTCAACTTCCGTAGTTCGGCAGCATGCAAGTGGACGCAGTACTCGCAGCCGTTCATCAGCGAAGCGCGCAGTCTCACGAATCCAAGCAATGATGCCTCGAGCCCAGTTCCTGTATTCAGATAATGCTCGAGCGCGCGCATCTTCTCCAGGCCTTCCGGTGCCAACTGCCCATACTTCAACCGTGGTTCACTCATAGCGCAAAGCCTCCGCAGGCAGCACCTTCGCCGCCGATCTCGACGGATACAGCGTAGCAATCAAGCTCACTCCTAGTGATACCGAAGCCACAACCACGGCATCCCAGATTCGCGGCGCAAACGGCAGATAGTCGATCGAATAAACCGAAGCATCCAGATGGATAAAGCGGTAGTGCCCACCCAACCAGCTCACGCCATATCCCAGCACCAATCCAATCACCGTGCCGATGATGGAGATCAGTAATCCCTGCAACAAAAAGATCCGCCGAACCTGCTCCGCCCGCACGCCGAAGCTCATCAGCACGGCGATGTCCTTGGTCTTCTCCATCACCATCATCGTCAGTGCAATCAGAATATTCAGCGCCGCCACGCACACGATCAGCGCCAGCACGATAAATGTCACATACTGTTCCAGCTTCAGTGCGCGGAACAACTCGCGGTTCTGCTCCATCCAGTTCGTTGTCTCAAAGCCCGGTCCCGCAGCCTGTTCAATGGCTTTGCCGATCCTGTCTGCGTGATAGAGATCATCCACCTTGAAGCTGATCACCGAGATCAGATCAGGCTCACTGAAGAGCTTCTGCGCATCCGACAACCGTACAAAGGTATAGCCAACGTCGTACTGATAGAACCCCGATTTGAAGATTCCCACAACGCGAAACCGCTGATAGCGCGGCACCAGCCCCAGCGGCGTCAGTTCTCCCTGCGGACTCGTCACCAGCACGTCGTCTCCAACCCCTGCGCCAACCGTGTCGGCCAAATCCTTCCCAATCACAATCGGCGGAATGGCTTGCACCGCCACCGAATCGTGTGCCCCATCTCCCGTTTCTGGGACATGGGCTTTCGAACCATCAACCGGCTCTAACTCCTTAGCCGATCCCTCGGTCACCGACTGCAGCAGATCGCCGACCCTGCGCTCATCGGCAGGAATCACTCCTTTGACCAGCGCACCGCCGCTCCTCGCTCCCCGAGAAATCAACACCTGCCCATACAGCCCGGGAGCAGCCGCGGTCACATGAGGAAGCTTTTCCAGCTTCTCAAGCAGAGGTCGCCAGTCGCGAATGCCATCGGCCTTAATCCGCATGAGGTCCACATGCGACGTCGAACCCACCAGTCTCGCCTGCAAGTCTTGCTGCATTCCATTCGTAATTGCCAGCGCAATAATCAGCGAGGCCACTCCGGCTGCGACGCCGATCACCGAGATCGCCGTGATGACCCCCACCACTGCCTGTCGCCGCTTGGCCCGCAGATACCGCGTCGCAATAAATAATTCAAATCGCATTGAACCCCAGCTTACTATCCGCCGCCGCTCCGCACGCAGGCAATCTCTAATGCGCGATCACGCGGGGCAGGTTCCAGTGCTGCCACACCGCAACCATGCGAAGCACAAAGCAGGCAGCCGCGCCCACGCTCATTACAAGTCCACGAGGCAGCTTTATTCTTATGCCCACCACCACAACAATCGCGCCAGCCAACGCCGCGGCTGCGTACACGTCTGTTCGCAACACGGCGGGAATTTGTGCAAGCAGCACGTCACGAATCGTGCCGCCGCCTACCCCGGTCACGCCTCCCATCAACACCGCGATCAGGGGATTGATGCCAAATTCAAGCGCCTTCTCCGCTCCAGCCACAGCGAAAAGTCCCAGGCCAGCCGCATCGAGAGTGATCATCAATGGCTGCGGGACGTTTTGAAAGAACTGGTAGAAAAAGAAGACCGTGCCGCCGCCGGCCAGAGCCGTCGCACCATAGCGCCAGTCGCGAATGCTGTTGGGCGGCACCGCGCCGATCAGCATGTCGCGGATGATTCCTCCGCCCAGCGCAGTTGCAAACGACAGAACCAGCAAGCCAAGAATATCGAGGTTCGCCCGGATCGCCGTCATCGCTCCTTCCACGGCAAAGACATATGTTCCCAGCAGATCGACCGCTAGCAGCAGGAAGTCAGGATGATATCGGGCAAACCTGCGCCGAGCTTCCGTCATGCATCCTCCGAAAAAAGGCGAAAGCCGAAGCTCTCGCCTTTTCATCTCACACGGCCATGCTAGTTGGCCAGAACCGCCCTGTATCTCACTTGATTTTTCTTCACCTTCGCCACGGCATCGTTTGCCTTGTTCATGGCAAAGCGCTCGGTAATTGCTTTGACTCCGTGGCGCGCAGCAACATCCAGCATCTCGTAAAGATCACGCGGGCTGCCGGTCGGGCTTCCTGAGATAGCCCTTTGCGCTCCCAGCAGCGAGAACGCCTGAATCTGTATCGGCGACGGAGGAACGCCGACCACGCAGAGCATTCCCTTGGGACGAAGCGCATTCACATACCCTTGCCAGTCCTGGTCCGCGCTCACGGTCGAGAGCAGAAAATCGAACGACCCCGCGACCTTCTTCAGCGCTCCCGTGTCCTGCGTGTTCAGGAAGTGATGTGCTCCCAGCTCCCGCGCCTCTGCTTCTTTGTCCTTCGAGGTCGAAAATGCCGTCACTTCGGCGCCAAACGCCTTGGCAAATTGAATTCCGAGATGCCCCAGCCCGCCAATTCCAATCACGCCCACACGAGACGACGGACGGATCCCATGATTTCGCAGAGGACTATAGACCGTAATTCCCGCACATAGCAGCGGAGCCACATTTTCGCTCTCAAGCACTGCGGGCACCGGAATCGCGAATCGAGCATTGACGCGAATCCTGTCCGCGTAGCCTCCATTGCGCCCGACGCAAGTGGGTTGCGATTTGGCGCAGAGGTGCTCATCGCCCTGGCGGCACCACTCGCACACACCGCAGCTATCCGCCTGCCAGCCCACGCCGACCCGGTCTCCCACCTTCCGGTCTGGTACGCCGCTGCCCACGGCAACTACTGTTCCCACGATCTCATGGCCTGGGATGAATGGATATTTGCTGAATCCCCAGTCGTTGTCGATCAGGTGGATATCGCTATGGCACACACCGCAATGCGAGATCTTGATCTCGACTTCGTTCGCCTGCAACTCACCTGGGTCGTACTTATAGGGCAACAAATGCGCACCGGCCGCGTGCACAGCCAAACCATGTATCTCACTCATTTGAAGTCTTTCCTTTGGGTGCCTGATGTACTCGTCCACACCCGTTGTCTGATGCTACAACATCACCCTTGACAAAAATATTTCAACCCTCGAGTGCGGTTGGCATAAAGCTGCAAAATCTTGCGAGATAAGCTGTTGCGCTCGTTGCCGGATCAGGGAAGCGGTTCAACTTAATGGATTCTCAGGCATTTAGCAATTCCAAAGCGCCCTTCGACTTCAGATCGTCGGCCACCCAGCGACCCAGGCATTCTGCCGTTGTGTCGAGGGGGGCGGCAGTGTCGATCTGAATCATGGCTTCGCCGTCCGGTGCGAGCACCTGGGCAAACATGCGCCACTTTTCGAACTCCGGAACACAGTGGATGCCAATGGGAATTGAGCAGCCTCCGCCGAGAGCGTCAAGGGCGACACGTTCGGCCTCGACGCAGAAGCGCGTCTCAGGATGATTGAAGCAGGCGACTGCCTGACGAATGTACGCGTCGCGGCCTTCGTCGATGACGTGCTCGGTGCTGCGGGTTTCGATGGCCAGCGCGCCTTGACCGGGCGCGGGACAAAGTTCTTCGGGGGAGAAGCGATGATGCACCCATTCGGCGCGCTTGAGACGGTCGAGACCGGCGGCGGCGAGAACCAGAGCGTCGCATTGGCCAGCTTCGAGCTTCTTGAGGCGCGTGTCGATGTTGCCGCGAATGTCGACGAACTCGACATCGGGACGCAGGGCGAGAAGTTGGGCGCGGCGGCGCGGGCTTGTTGTGCCGATTTTTCCGTTCAGGGGCAGCGTGTTGAGCGACCAATAAGGCTCGCAGACCCAGACATCGCGGGCGTCGGCGCGTTTGGGAATGGCCGCGAGGGTGAACTGCGGCGCGAGTTTTGTGGGCAGGTCTTTGAGGCTGTGGACGGCGAGATCGATGCGACCTTCTTCGAGCGCTTCCTCGATCTCCTTGATAAAGATGCCTTTGCCATCGAGGTTTGGGGGCGCGACAAAGCCGGGTTGCTGCATGCGATCGCCGGTCGTGCGAATGACCTCAAGCTCGACGTGATAACCAGCGTCGCGCAGGGCATAGAGAATGTGATTGGCTTGCCAGAGCGCAAGCTGGGAGCCGCGTGAACCTATGCGGATAGGATTTTTGGGGTGGTTAAATTCGCTGCTCATAGGTTTTGTTTTGATTGTAGGCGAGTGATTGCATTTTGGTTAATTGCGATAGTTTTCGACTTTTGAAGGTGGGTCCCCACCCCCTGTACTTAAAGTCCAAAAGTCTTCAAAAGAAAAGGCTTAAGTCCAGACAAGGGTACAGACCTTTTTCGTTGGCTGCGTTAAACAGCCCTGATCTGCGGGGAGGATTTGTCAAGTTTTCTTATGCTGGTATGGGGCGGTCAGGCGGCAAAAAAAATCTGCCGGCTGAGAGATCAGCCGGCAGATAGAGGCTTTGTGGTTTAGCGGTGTCCGCCGCCGCCACCTCCACCACCGTGGAAGCCGCCGCCACCGCCTGCACTGCCGCCGCGAAAGCCGCCTCCGCCTCCCTGGTAGCCTCCGCTGGGGTGAGCGACGACGTGACCGTTATCACCCCTGACGGGGCCGGGATGAGGATGGCTGTATCCATAGTTTCCGCGGTAGCCATAGAAGCCGGGACGACGATAGACGAAGCCGCCGCCGTAGATGTAGTAGGGCGAGTAGAAGCCAAAGCCGAAGGGGTTCCAGAACATTCCGTCTCCGGGGAGCCAGGTGTAGCCGAAGGGGCCGCCTGCCCAATACCAGCCGGGGGTGAAACCACCGTATCCGGCGTACGAGGATGCAAGATCGATGTTGGCGTCACCGAGGTAGGCGGAACGGAGGCTGCTCCATTTATAGAGGTCGTCGTTCTTGGCCTGATCCTTGTCGAAGCGTTGCGGTTTGATGGCTTCGCCGTTCAGGACGAGCTGACGGCCGCCTTTGACCTCGACGGGTTTGATGTTGGTCTGGAGGTTCTGCCCGGGATAGACGGCAGCCTTGCCGTCGAAGACACGGACGATCGAGTTGTTGGCGTCGAAGCCATAGAGGCCATGCTGGAGCAGTTGGGTCTGGCCGTTGGGGAGATCGATGAGGACGGTGTTCTGCTTGTAGATCTGGTCGACCTCGACGCTGGCGTTGCCGCGTTCTAGCCTGACTTCGGTGTGGGTCAGATCGGGCGAGACCATCTGCACGGTGCTGTCGTCTCCGAGGCGAAGGAAGATGCCGGGAGTGAGGAGTATCTCAGCTTTGCCGTTGGCGGTGGCAATGACCTGGCCGGGCTGCATCTCGGTTCGGCCTACGGAACGACGGGAGAGTTGGTGGCCTTCTATCGAGGCTTGTCCTTCTACGTAATTAAGAGTGCCGGGGCTGGCTGGGTTCGCGTTCTGCCCATATTGGCCGAAGGCGGGCGCGCACAGAGTCGCCAGAGAGAGAACCAAGAGCGCTTTGAAGTTTGGTGTCGACATTGTTGCAACCTCTTTACTTTAGATGCGGCGATGACTGAAAGGTCACAGGGAAGAGGTTTGGAAGCTATTGAAATAGCAGGAGATAGCGCGCTAATCGAACGCAACTATTTTTGAGATTGCGGGTTGACCTCTCAATATGCTGCGTTGAGTTCAACGTGCCGGCTCTTTCCGGAGAGCGCGGGTAAAAGGTATTCAAGACGAAATACAGGGTCTCTCCACTACGCTGCGCTTGCACCCCAACGAGCAAGCTCGTCGGGGACCCCGCAGCTCCGGTCGAGATGACGTGGGTTTGTGGTTGGTGGAGAAGAGTGACAACAATGGGATTCGATGACATACCCCAGGGGCTAAAGCCCCCTTTCCCTTGATTGTTTTGAGAGGCCAAGGCTGAAGCCTTGGCGTACCTAGAGGCAACAGCAGAGGCAACGGCAAAAGCAACGGCAGAGGCAACGGCAAAAGTGATGGCAGAGGCAACGGCAAAAGCGATGGGAAATGTGGGTGTTTTTCGCTGCGCTCAGAATGACGAGCTTTTTGTGGGACTCTTAGTCTTCTGTGGGGTCTGATTTTGGGTCGGATTGGCCGGTGTAGAGGCGCTGGATGTCGGCGAGGGTTTGGGCGTCACCTTGTTGGGCGGCCTGACGGATACCGGTGAGTGGGTGGTGGAGGAACTTTGCTGTCAGCGAGCGGGTGAGGGCTTCGACGGCTTCGCGCTGGTCGGGAGTGAGGTTGGCGAGTTTGGATTGAGAGCGGCGCAGCTCGGCTTGGCGGATGGTTTCGGCGTATTGCTGTAGCGACTGAATGACGGGAACGGCGTTGAGGGTTTGCAGGCGCTGGAGGTACTTGTCGACCTCGCGGGTGACGATGGCCTCGGCGGCTTCGGCTTCGCGGCTGCGGTCGGCGAGATTGGCCTGGGCGACCTGCTGGAGATCGTCGATGTCGTAGACGAAGCAGCCCTCGACCTCGTTCATGCCGGGATCGACGTCGCGGGGAACGGCGATGTCGATGAAGAACATGGGGCGGTTGCGGCGGCGGTGGAGAAATTGTTGACCGTGCGAGCGGCTGAAGATCTTTTGTGGCGCGCCGGTGGAGGTGATGACGATGTCGGCGCGGTCGGCCTGTTCGTAGAGTTGCTCGAAGGGGATGATCTGGCCGTTGAACTCTTTGGCGATCTGCTCGGCCCGCGATTGGGTGCGGTTGGCGACGAGGATGGAGGCTGCGCCTTGTTGGATGAGATGACGTGCGGCGAGCTCGGACATCTTTCCGGCGCCGACGAGAAGGACGGTCTTGCCTTCGAGCGTGTCGAAGATCTTGCGGGCGAGATCGACGGCCACGGAGGCGATGGAGACGGAGCTGGAGCCGATCTGGGTGTCGGTGCGGACGCGCTTGGCTACGGTGAAGGCGCGTTGGAGCAGACCTTCGAGCGTGGTGGCTACTGCGCCTACTTCGCGGCCTGTGGTGTAGGCCTCTTTGACCTGGCCGAGAATCTGCGGCTCGCCTACGACCATGCTGTCGAGCGAGCTGGCTACGCGGAAGAGATGGCGGACGGCTTCGCGCTCGCGGAACTCGTAGAGGTGAGGCTGGAGATCGCTGGCGGGGATGTTGAGGTATTCGTAGAGGAAGTTGAGGGTGCCAGGGTTTTCGGGCTGGGCTGTATCTTGTACGGTGAGCAGCTCGACGCGGTTGCAGGTGGAGAGGATGATGGCTTCGCGGATGCCGGGCTGATGGGCGAGGGCGCGAGTGGCGTCGGCTAGGCGCGAGGGAGCGATGGCGAGGCGCTCGCGGACCTCGATGGGCGCGGTGTTGTGATTGATGCCGAGCAGGATGACAACAGGTGAGCCCGGCGCTGTGGGATTTTTCGTCATGGCGCGGTGAACCTGTGTACGGCCGAAAGTTGGTTGGCTGCCCATACAGCGAGGACGACCAGGAAGACGAAGCTGGAGAGGTAGACGGCGCGGCGTCCACGCAGGCCGGAGTGGCGGCGGATGAAGATCATGCCGATGTAGGCCAGCCACATGGCGAAGGAGAGCAGGACCTTGGGGTCGAGGAAGTAGGTCGAGCCGATGGTTTGTTGCGCGATGACGGAACCGATCAGCAGGCCGGCGGTCATGCAGGGAAGGCCGAAGAGGAGTGTCTTAAGGGCGATCTGGTCGGTGGTTTCGAGTGGGGGCAGCCACTTGAAGGCGGGAGACTTTTGCTTGAGGCGGCGCTCCTGCACGAGATAGAGCAGGGAGGCGAGCAGCGAGAGGAATAAGGCGGCGTAGGCGGCGAGGAGGAGTGCTACGTGGAGGAAGATCCAGCCGGTGTGCAGGTGAGGGAAGTAGGTCGCTTCTTCGCCGGGACGGAAGGCGGGGATGAGGCCAAGGAGGAAGCAGATGGGAAGGATGAAGATGCCGAGGGAAACGGTTTTGTATCGGGCGCAGATGAAGAGGAAGGCCAGCGCGAGGACGAGGCCGAGGAAGGATTGGGTCTCGTGGGTGTCGACGGGGAGGCGGTGGTGCGCGGCGTTGAGCATCTCCATCAACGAGACGAAGTGGAAGAAGATGGCTGCTGTGGTGGCGGGGATGGCGATGTGACGCCAGCGGGGACGGTCGTACAGCGCCGCCGGAAGGACGGCGAGCGAGGCAAACGCGTAGAGGAGGACCGCGACTCTGAGCCAGAGGAGGGACATGGTTGGTTCGTTCGCTTTGTGGCGAAACTTAAGTATATCGGGTATGGAGGGCTTGAGCGGCGGTTACGTCTTTCGGCTAGTCTTAGGGATGTCTCTCTGCGTGCAAGGATGTTGAGAATTGCAATGAAATTAGCTGGATTCCGATTCTTGTTATTTGCTGTGGTGTTGCTTGTGGCGGATGTTGCGGTGGGGTTTGCGGCGGGGGCGAGTGCACCGGTAGAGGGGTATCGGGTGGTGCATGCTTATCCGCACGATGGCTCGGCGTTTACGCAGGGGCTGGTGATGATCGATGGGATGCTCTACGAGGGGACGGGGTTGAATGGGCGATCTTCGGTGCGGGCGGTGGATCTGGCTACGGGGCGGGTGCTGCAATCGGTGAAGGTGCCGGACAGATATTTCGGCGAAGGGTTGACGGACTGGGGCAGCAATTTGATCGAATTGACGTGGCTGGCGCATCGCGGATTTGTCTATGACCGCTTTAGCATGCGTCTGGTGAAGACATTTGAGTACAAGGGCGAGGGATGGGGGCTGACGCATGACCGCCAGAATTTGATTATGAGTGATGGAACGCCGGTGCTGCGGTTTCTCGATCCGGTGACGTTTAAGGTGGTGCGGACGCTTGCGGTATCGGATGGCGGGAAGCCGGTCAAGGAGTTGAACGAACTGGAGTACATTCACGGCGAGATCTATGCGAATGTGTGGCAGACGGACAGGATCGCGCGTATTTCTCCAGTGACGGGCGAGGTGATCGCGTGGATCGATCTGAGCGGTTTGCTGGGGAATGAACCGAGGGATGGTAATGCGGTGTTGAACGGCATTGCGTATGACCAGAAGAACGATCGCCTGTTCGTGACTGGAAAGCTCTGGCCGAAGCTGTTTGAGATCAAACTGGTGCCTGAGACATCGGCCTCGAAATAAAGAGAGGACAGTGCCTGAGAAATATCTTCATCGGGCACTGCCGGTACTTATCGAGTCCGTTCGCCTACATCGATGCGGTTGCCGTCTGGGTCGGCGAAGACGAAGGCCCGCTGGCCATAGTCCTTTTCCGCAAGGGACTTGATGATGCGTACCCCTGCGGATTGACATTTGGCGTAAAGAGCCGCCGCGTCATCGACAAACATGTGGGCCACATTCACGACCGTAGCCTGATGATCACGCTTCTGGCTGAGGTGCAGCTCGGCAGCATCCTTTTTGAGCACCATAAAGCCGACCGGGCTTCTGTTTTCGAATATCTTCTTGAAGCCAAGTACTTGTGAATAGAACGCAAACGCTGCTTCAATATCCCGCACGGCGATACAGGGCGCTATGCGGCCAAATACGATCTCTTCAACTGGTTTTTCACTCATCGCTTCTGTCCTTTTGGTGAGCCGAAGGCGGCGATGCGCCCGCTTGGGTTGGGAGCGGTATCCAGTAGCAGAATACTATGCGCTGGTTCTACAGCCAGCTTGCTGCAAGGTTTCACGCCGTCGGCAACTTCCAAGGAAGGCAGCGGCGAGCGCAAGGGTGCGGTATTCTGGCCATTCCTGTTTATGGCAACTGAAACGACAAATGACTCGACCCTGACGCCGGTGATGCGGCAGTACTTCACCGCGAAGGAGCAGTATCCCGACTGCCTGATGTTCTGCCGCATCGGCGACTTCTATGAGCTGTTCTATGAGGACGCGATTACCGCTTCGCGCGAGCTGCAACTGACGCTGACGGCACGTGACAAAGAGAAGAAGCAGCCGATGTGCGGCGTTCCTTTTCACTCGGCGGAGGGTTATTTTCAGCGGCTGCTGCGTAAGGGCTACCGCATCGCCGTCTGCGAGCAGATCGAAGATCCCAAGCTGACCAAGACGATTGTTCGCCGCGAGGTGACGCGGGTGCTGACGCCGGGGACCGCGGTCGATCCCGCATTGGGTGCGGAGCAGAGCAACTACCTGGCCAGCGTCGTAGTCTTCGATCGATGCGTCGGGCTCGCACTGATTGATCTCTCTACGGGAGAGTTTCGCGCCACCGAATTTTCAGGCGCAGATGGCTGGGCGCTGGCCGTCGATGAACTGGGAAGAATTAAGCCGGTGGAGTTGCTTTATGCCCAGAATGGCCTGACCGGGATAGCGGGGAAAAAACAGGTCCTCGGCTTTGTGAAGGATGAGAAAGTTTCACGCGGTCGCACGGAGAGTAATGGCGATCCGAAAACCCACGTCTCAGATGCGGGACGCGGGGCACCCGGTCTGGAAGAGGAGGAGGAGAGCTCGGCTGGACTCGATGCGATTCGAACCAAGACACCGCTTGAAGATTGGGTCTTTACCGCCGACTATGCCGTGCCGCTGCTTAGAAATCAGCTTCGCGTGCAGTCGCTCGATGGCATAGGACTGAGCGGGCACGACGCTGCGGCGATAGCGGCAGGCGCACTGCTCCATTACATGCGCGCGACCAAGCAGGGAGGTCTCGAGCACATCGATGGCTTGCGGTTTTATGAGCGATCGACGTGCCTTGAGCTCGACGCGGTCAGCGTAAGAAATCTCGAGCTGGTCGAACCGCTCTTCTCGGGCGAGTCTGCACAGACAACCCTGTTCTATACGCTCGATGCGTGCTGCACGCCGATGGGCAAACGCCTGTTGAGGTCCACGCTACTGCGTCCTTCGAGTGATCTGTCGGAGATCAAGGCTCGATTGGAGGCGGTGGCAGAGGCGACTGCCGATCTGCGCAAGCGCGAAGAGCTGCGGCGGTCGATGAACGGCATGCTCGATCTGGAACGTCTGCTGGGCAGGATTGCGCTCGATTCGGCGGGACCGCGCGAGGTGATGGCTCTGGCGGGAACGCTGGGATGTTTGCCGGGGATTTTGGCTGCGGTGAATTTGTTTGAAGCTGGGCTCTGGCGGAAGCTGAGTGGCGTCGCTGCTGCGGAAACCCATGTCCCAGAGGCGGGACATGGGGCACCCGATTCTGGCGCCGGCTTCGATGCGATGGAAGACCTACATGAGCTGATCGTGCGCTCTATTGCGGATGAGCCTCCCGTGTCTCTGGCCGACGGCGGCGTGATTCGCGCGGGAATCGATGCGGAACTGGACGAGTTGCGCGAGTTGTCGCGTAGCGGACGGCAGGCGCTGGTGGCGATCGAAGAGCGCGAGCGGCAACGCACGGGGATTGGATCGCTGAAGGTTCGCTTCAACACGGTCTTTGGCTATTACCTCGAGGTGACCAAAGCGAACGCAAAGTCGGTCCCCGCCGACTACGAGCGGAAGCAGACGCTCGTCAATGCGGAGCGCTTCACAACCCCTGAGTTGAAGGAGTACGAGACCAAAATTCTGACCGCGCAGGAACGCAGCGGCGAGATCGAGCGCAGATTGTTTGCCGAGCTGCGGCGGCAGCTGCTCGACGCTGCAAAGCGCATGCGAGATACAGCGCGTCGCGTGGCAGAGATCGACATGCTTGGCTGCTTTGCTCATCTGGCGGCGCTCCGCGGATGGACACGCCCTGAAGTCGATGCCGGCGGCGTGCTCGAGTTTGCCGGAGCGCGGCATCCGGTGGTGGAGCGGCGGCTCGAAGAGAGTGGCAGCACTCGCTTTGTGCCGAACTCTGTGCATCTCGACGCAGATGCGGGACCTGCGGTGCTGTTGATTACTGGACCGAATATGGGCGGCAAAAGTACCTATCTTCGCCAGAGCGCTCTGCTTGTAATCATGGCGCAGTGTGGCTGCTTCGTCCCGGCAGAGCGCATGAGAGTAGGGCTCGTCGATCGTATCTATACACGCATCGGCGCAAGCGACAACGTGGCGCGTGGCCGCTCGACCTTCATGGTGGAGATGACGGAGACGGCGGCGATTCTGAACACTGCGACGAACCGAAGCCTGGTGCTGCTCGACGAGATGGGTCGTGGAACGGCCACTTACGACGGCCTCTCTCTCGCATGGGCGACGGTTGAGTATCTGCACGATCGTATCGGCGCGCGCACGCTGTTTGCCACGCACTACCATGAGTTGACGCTGCTGGCCGAGCGGTTGTCGCGGCTGACGAACCTGCGGGTGACGGTGAAAGAGACGCAATCGGGGATTGTGTTTCTGCACACGGTCGAGGCGGGTGCTGCGAGCAAGAGCTATGGCATTGAGGTAGCGCGGTTGGCTGGCTTGCCAACGCCAGTGATCACTCGCGCCCGCGAGGTGCTGAAGGTGCACGAGCGCGCAGAGACACAGCAGGTCCGCGAGTCTGCGCCATCGACGCCGCAATTGCAGATGACGATGTTTACGCCGTTGTCGCAGAAGATTGTGGATCGCCTGGCCGAGGTCGATGTGGACGGCTTGACTCCACGTGAGGCGCTGAACCTGCTGGCCGAGTTGCAGCGCGAGTTGAAGGGGTGACGATGCCGAAGTCAATGGTGGTAGCAGGCGTGATGAGCGGAACTTCGGCGGACGGAGTGGACGTGGCTCTGTGCAGAATCTCTGCTGCCAGAGATTATGGAGACTCGCCCCGAATCAAGTTGCTTGGCCACGCCGGGTTTCGCTATTCAAAGGCAGTACGAGCGGCGGTGCTCGCAGCGATGGATGCAAAGAATGCGTCTGTGGCAGACCTCTCGCGGCTGAACTGGAGACTGGGCGAGATTTATGCGGACTGCGTGGAAAAGGCGAGCACACGCTTGGGAATTAAGATCGACCTGATTGGATGTCATGGACAGACGATCTACCACCAGGCGGTAGCGGAAAAATATTTAGGATCTCCAGTCCGATGCACATGGCAGATGGGCGAGGCAAGTGTGATTGCTGAGCGCCTGCGCGTGCCGGTGGTGAGCGATTTTCGCCCAGCAGATATGGCAGCAGCAGGACAGGGCGCGCCTCTGGTGCCTATGCTGGACTATGTGATGTTTCGGTCTGCAAAGGTAAACCGAGTCCTGCAGAATCTTGGTGGCATCGGAAACCTCACGGCCATTCCGGCAGGCTGTGCCATCGACGGCGTCATGGCGTTCGATACCGGTCCGGGAAATATGGTGATCGATGCCTGCATGCAGCGCCTTCGCGGAAAGGCCTTTGATCGCGGCGGAGCCGTGGCGCGGCAAGGGAGGATTATCTCTTCTGTATTGACGAGCGTTTTAGCTGAAGAGTATTTCTCTGCTTCACCTCCTAAGAGCTGCGGGCGCGAACAGTTCGGAGCCGACTTCGTCTCACACGTTATTTCGGTGTGCCGAAAGGCACGCGCGAACGATGCGGATATCGTCGCAACGGCAACGGCCTTAACCGCGGAGTCGGTATCGCAGGCTTATCAAAGATTTGTTTGGGCGCACCTGGGAACCGCCGCTCCGTTGGCTAAGACGGAGTTCGTGGTCGCCGGAGGCGGCGCAAAGAACGCTGCGCTGATGACGATGCTTGGCGAGCGTCTGCAACCGCTCGGAGTAAAGATACGGTTGATGAGGGAGCTGGGTGTTCCGGGACAAGCCAAAGAAGCGGTAGCGTTCGCAATGCTGGCGTGGTTGACGTGGAACGGTGTTGCCGGAAACGTCGTCGCAGCCACAGGAGCGAAACGGCCAGTCGTGCTGGGCAAGGTGACTCACGGATGACGCCGCCGGTCTTCTTCGCGAGCAGGCACGTTGGTGCAAAGAAGGCGCGAAGATTTGTCTCGTCATGCAGTTGGCTGTTGTTGTTCATCTGTTTCGTGCTTGCTGGTTGCCGCTCGCAGAACGACACTCCCGGAACCGTAGTGATGGTCATTGAGAGCAGCCCCAACAACCTCGATCTGCGGCAGGGAACTGACGCGCAATCGGCTCGGCTTGGCAGCCTCATCTTCGATTCGCTGGTACGCAAGGACGAACATTACAATTTGCGACCGTGGCTCGCCACTAGTTGGGAGCAGCCTGACGCGCTGACGTGGGTCTTTCATCTGCGCGACGGCGTGTACTTTCACAACGGCAAACCGCTGACGGCTGATGATGTGGCCTACACGATCAACAGTCTTATTGATGGAACGCTGGTGACGGGGAAGAGCGGCAACTTCGCCTCTGTGCTGAAGGCTGAGGCGCGCGATCGGCTGACTGTTGTAGTGCACATGAAGCGGCCTGATGAGGGACTGCTCTTCAATATGAGCGACGGCCTCTTCGGTGTCGTGCCCAGCGGCACTGGAAGCGACTTTGGCTTACACCCAATAGGGACGGGGCCTTTTGAGTTTGTAAGTGCCGTGCAGGACAAAGACGTAATCCTCAAGCGGAACCCGAACTATTGGATGCAGTCTCCACCGCCGCCCGCAGGCGCGCATCGCGTCGAGCAGGTTCGTTTTGAAGTGGTGCCCGATGCAATCACAAGTGCGTTGGAGCTGCAGAAGGGATCGGCTGATCTCGCCAGCAATGTTCTGACGCTCGACATGGTTCACCAGCTTCGTCGCGACCCCAATCTGCAGGTGGAAACAGGTCTCGGTTCGCAGGCCTTCTACCTCACCTTCAATGTGACCGATCCTTTGTTGAAGGACAAGCGTGTGCGGCAAGCGGTGGCTTGCGCCATCGACCGGCAGGCCATCGTGCACGACCTGTGGCGCGATCAGGCGAGGGTTGCGAATACACTGCTGCCGATCGGGCATTGGGCCGCGGCAAACGAATCGGAGATGGTGCAGTATCCGCACGATGTTGCGCGTGCGCAGCACCTGCTCGACGAAGCAGGCTTTCATGCGGGCAAAGACGGTGTGCGTCTGACGATCACGCTGAAAACAAGCACAGATGAGTCGACTCGTCTGATGGCGATGGTGTTGCAGCAGCAGCTGCGGACAGCTGGGATTCGCCTGAATATACGCTCGGCGGAGTTTGGAACCTTTTACTCCGATGTCACGCGCGGCGCCTTCCAGATGTATGCACTCAAGTGGATCGACAGCAACGAAGACCCCGACATCTTCCACTACGCCTATGCGACGGAGAGCTTTCCGCCGCGAGGAGGCAATCGCGGACGGTACTCCAACCCGAAGCTTGACGCTTTATTGAGTGCTGCTGCATCGGAGACCGACCAGCAGAAGCGCCGTGTCGAATACATTGAGGTGCAACAGATTCTCGCTGAGGATCTGCCATCGATTCCGCTCTGGTACCCGAACAACGAGGTGGTGCACACACGGCGTGTTCAGGGCATTCGACAACGTGGATCAGGCAGCTTCGAGTTTCTGCGGGATGCATGGGTGCAATAACGATATTTTGGACAGCATAGATTTTGAAAGTATGAACTTACGAGAACCGATGAGCCGCTTATCTGGGAACGGCTCATCGGTCACGCTTGCACAATATCGAGGACTAATTGGTCAGTAGACGGTTGCGCAGTGTCTCTGCATCCGCGTCGGAGACGTGAAGCGCTGTGCGCCGATAGTTGTCGAAGGAGCCATACTTCGTGTCGATTGCTCGAAGCATGGAGCGGAGGTATTCGGGATCGGCGGCCATCATGACTTTCTGCTGCTCGGGAGTTAGCTTCGTCATGAAGCTGGCGCTGTTCCCGCTTGCCGCCGTCATTTTTTTGAGCGCGTCTGGGCCAGCCTCTCTGATATAGCGATTGGTCAGAGCATAGTCATTGAGCACAGTCTGCTCGGGTACGCCGAGGGTGAGTAGAACTAACGCGCTGAAAACCCCCGTGCGATCCTTGCCTCCGGTGCAGTGATAGAGCAACGGCAGTGATCCATCTTTGAGCTTTGCAAAGAGTTGGGCATATTCAGGTGCAGCGGAGAAGGCGAAGTTCGCGTAGATCTTCGTCATCCAGTCACGAAGCTGATCGGGCGTCGGGTTGGTAGCGAGCAATTTGCGCATGGACGCGGTGGCGTCCTGATTCTTTTCGTCGGTGCCTATGGGCAGAGATATATGCTCAACCTGGGCATCGGGAATCCAGGTTTCAGGAGCAGCAGCATTTTCGCTGGGGGTGCGAAAGTCGCAGACGGCATGGATACCAATCTGATTGAGGTAGTTATAGTCGGCTGGCGTTAGGTAGGTCAGAACGCCGGAACGATAGAGCATTCCCCAGCGCACAAAGCGACCGTCAGTGGTTTCGTAGCCGCCGAGGTCGCGGAAGTTAGGTGTTCCTTCAAGCGGAAGATGGCGGATGGATACCTCGCGTTGTTCTCCGCTATCAGCCTTGAGGAAGAAGAAGACTCGCTCGCCGGGTTTGCCTGCCTGCACTGTTGCGGTAGACTCGCCGGTCTTGAGAAGTGCGGGACCGACAGGGTGCTGAGCATCGGTGCTCGCATAGATCGTGACCGCATGAGTGTCGCCGGTGAGGGTATAGCTGAGCTTGTATTTGTCGACTCCGATTTGGGTGCAGTCAAGATGGGTAATGTCGGCATGTACGAATGTGGAAGCGGCGACGAAAAAAACAGTCGCAACAATCTGTTTCAACATAAGGTAATCCTCTCAGGGTGTATGTTTGGTTGTTTATTGAAGCCACGGCGCATCGTTGCATTTCGTATCTCGCTACCCGGCCAGTGGTAGTTTCGATGTATAGCTGGGAGCTAGATTGCGACTAGAAACTGAGGCGAAGTCCTGCCTGTATCTCTCGCGGTGTGTTGGCCTGGCTCAGGAAAATCTGACCGAAGCTCGACGATGCGATGCTTGTATTTGGTCCGGCGAACTGGACGCGGTTGAAGGCGTTGAAAAACTCCATACGGAAGTCCAGCGCATATCGCTCTGTGAAGAAGAGTTTTTTGGCTGCGAGCATATCGAAGTTCTTCGTGCCCGGGGCGCGTACGTTGGCCAGATAACGCGGCGCGTTACCGAACTGGAACGATGGTGTCGGAGTAAAGGCAGCGGGGTTGAAGTAGTAGCTGCCATTCTTCATGGTGCGTCCGCCAGGTACTGCAGTCGAAAGGCCCGTGACATTGGGACGCATTGATGTGCCACCCCCAAAAGAGTTCGAGAAGTTGGGACTCGAGACAGCGATTGGTGCACCATCATCGTAGGTGAAGAACGCGCCTAGGGTGAATCCACCCGCGGCCTGACTAACCCATCCTTGGTTGGCGAGGGGTTTGCCGTGGCCGAAGGGAAGCTCGTACTGACCGCTCAGGCGGATAACGTTGGGCAGGTCTTGCTGTGAGATCGAGCGCTCACAGGGAATGCAGTTATTGTCCTGCGCTTGCGCGGTGACAAAGTAGTCGCCGACGTCATCCATCATTTTGCTATGCGTGTAGGTGAACAGAAGAGCGAGGCCCTGGGAGAAGCGGTGTTCCACTGAGAGTTGCATTGCGTGATACGACGACTGACCAACACTCGACGTCGCGGTCATATTTTGGAATTGCGGATGTGGTCGCAGCAGTTGACCATATTGCACTGTTGGCGCGCTCAGCAATGAGGTGCGGTCCGTGATGACTCCGTAGAAGGGGTTCGGCACGGTGGCAAGGAGCTTGGAGCCGAGCGAGAGATCTGCGTCGGGAAGCTGGTTGTAGTTGACCGGCGTATATAGATGCAGGCCGTTGTTGCCGACGTAGCCGAGCGTCACGACAAAGTTGCCGGGCAGTTGCCGCTGTATATCGAGCGACCACTGCTCGCTGTAGCTGATCTTCTGTTGGCGCGGAATACCGGAGATGCTTTGTCCGACGAGCGTATTCAGCCCGAGCGAATTTCCAGTTGGCTGCGTAAGCCCGTTGGGGAAAGGATTGGCCTGGTTGAACTGTGGAGTGACACCGTTAGCGAGTGCCGGGTTCGATGTAGTAGCGGCTGCGAAGCCTGCACTCGCATTGGCGAGATCCGCGGGCGGCGCATGAAAGATTCCGAAACCTCCGCGTACTACTGTCTGTTCGTTCCAGCGATATGCGAAACCGACGCGCGGGTCGAAGTTTAATTTCTGTGCAGTCTGCAGGCGCGGACCTACGCCGTTAGTGCCAACGAAGCCCGGACCGCCGGTGAGATTGCCAAGCGAGCTGACCTTTGAGTTGAGTGGCGATGGCGATGCCAGATCAAGAAAGACGTATTGGTTCTTGTTCTCTTTATCGGGCAATTCGAGGTTATAGCGCAGGCCGTAGGTGAGAGTCAGCTTCGGCGTGATGTGGTAGTCATCCTGCGCGTAGAAGGCGTAGTACGGATGGCTGTAAAGAAAACCGGGTGCGTAGCCGCTTGTAACCGTACCTGTGCCTAGTAGTAGATCTGCGATACCTGAGCCTGAATCGCCTACGGCCGCTTGTGGATTAGGGCCGCCAGTGAAGTTGCTGTTCGCTGTGACCGAAACCTCTTGCGCAATGTTCAGTCCGGTGGGGAAGTAGCGGAAGTCGAAGCCATACTTCAGCGAGTGTTTGCCTTTGAGCTGTGAGAGCGCGGCGGCGTACTGGTAAACAGTACCGAAGTCGGTCTCGAGACCACCTTCGGGGCCGATGCTGCTGATACGGTTCGCTGTAACTACAGGGAAGCTGAGCGCTGTGAGACCTGCAACTACATTGTTGTTGAAACCGAGCTTGGTCGGGTTATATCCAAGCGACTCTGGCGTGCGGTTCGATTCCTGGTGAGCATAGGTGAAGTGATGTTCGAAGACGAGATTGGCATTCAGCACCCAGGTATGGTCGCCCATAATGTTGTAGCCGGGGAGTCGCTGGCTGCCGGGCTCGTATGAAAGGCCGTTGCCGTAAGGGTCAGGATAGATGTTGTTACGCTGAAACCAGTTGAAGCGGGCGAAGATCGAGTGCGCGTCATTGATGCGATGGTCGATGCGCAGGTTGACGATGTTCTGGTTGCTCGCTGTCGTCGCGTTTGAAAAATAATTATTCACCGAACTGAGCCCCTGTCCGGGCTGGTTGGGAGATGGATAGTTCGAGAGGATGTTGACTCCTGTCGCATCAAGGAACTGCGAGGGAATGACGTTGCCCTGAAAAGGCGTACGAATGTAGCGCGTCGTGCCAGCAGGAGCAGTAGGGTCAAGCATGGTCGAACGCGGATCGTAGATGACAATCAGGTTACCGTTAGCATCGCGGGTCTGAGAGAAGTCTCCCTTGCGCTCAAGCGCGGTGGGTACGGTGCCGAGAAAGCTGCCAGCCTGGCTTTGACGCAGCCCCTCGAAGGTCGAGAAGAAAAAGGTGCGGTTGGTGCCGTTGTAAAAACGCGGCAGAATGACCGGACCGCCGAGCGCATAGCCGAACTGGTTGCGCTGGAAGTGCGGTTTTTTGAGACCAGCGGCATCGGAGTTGTAGCTGTTGGCATCGAGCGTACTGTTGCGCAGATACTCGAAGACGCTGCCATGGAGCTGATTGGTGCCGGACTTGGTGGCAAAGGTGACGATACCTCCGCTGGTGCGCCCCCACTCGGGTGCGTAGGCGGTGGTCAACACTTTGAACTCCTGTATGGCGTCAACCTGCGGAACATCGGCGATGGCGTTGTAGTCATACAGTGTGGTGTTTGCTGCACCATCTAAGAGACTTTCAGTGGTAGAGAGCTTGCTACCGTTGATCCGGAAGGTATTGGTATATGCCTGGCTCTGGTCGTTATTGCCGGACTCTGGGCTATAGGCGGTGACGCCTTGTGCAAAATTTACCAATTGCAGCGGATTGCGGATATTCAACGGTGTGTTCTGTACAAACTCACTCTCGATCACATTGCCACGATCGGGATGATCGGTGACAAGCTCGGGTGCAGTGGCGTTGACCTGGATGCTCTGTGACTGGCTCTCGGGCGCGAGTGTGACGTCGACCGAGCGGGAGCTGCCAACCTCGAGCTTGATATTTTCGAGAGTGAACTTTGCGAAGCTCGGGGCCGAAGCGCGCAGCACATAGTTGCCCGGTGCGATGGGGGGAAAGAGGAAGTAGCCATCGTGGTTCGTTGTGACTGAGCGCGTCTCGCTGGTGGTATAGCTGGTGATTGTGACGGCCGCGCCTTCGACGGGGAGGCCGGCATTATCCATGACGTGACCGTTAACAGCGCTGCTCTGCGCGAAGGCCGCAACGCCTGACAGGACACAACATAGAACTATGCGCAGACCGAAGAGAACAGACGCGATCCATGTGCGGCGAGAAGAAGGTTGCAAGGATTTCATTGGAGAAGCGATGTAGAGGCTCATGCCTTCAATCTGGCAGTCTCCTGAGGAAAATGCGTCGTATCGGCCCGTAAAATGGGGTTACACGCGGGGATAAAGCCCTTCAACAGATATTAACGTTCGATGATTAACCTTTGGTTATGATCCGACATGGCGAAGTTGACGCTCAGATGCAGCGCATTCTGGAGTCGTCGATCTTCGTTAGTGCTGCACGGTCAAGACAGTTTCTTGAGTTCTGCGTTGGGCGCGCGATGCGTGGCGAGACCTCCGATCTAAAGGAGACGACGATTGCCATTGAGGTCTTCCTGCGCGCGGCGGATTACGATCCAAAGGTCGACCCCATCGTACGTGTGCATGCGCGACGAGTGCGCGAAAAGCTTGATCAGTACTATCGCACAACCGGTGTAAACGACCCGATCAGGATTAACCTGCCTAAAGGCGGCTATGTTCCGCAGATTCTTCGAACGCTTCCCATTCGCAGAACCGAGTTCGCAGATTGGGGAGAGCAGCTTCCGGACGAACGTCTAGCATCTCTCTATGATTGCAGAGCCTCCTCGATGCATCATCTTGCGACCAGCGCACGAGTTGCCGAGCCTGCATTACGAAAACTAAAGTTAATGACCGGCGTAATCTTTGCCGCTCTGGTGGGCTTTGCCATCGTCTGGATATGGTGGGGACAACGGCACGTTGCCGCCGCATCATTCAACGCCTTGAGCCCCGTCGATCTCTTTGCCGGAAACACGACCGATTCTTCGTGGTCGCCTGACGGCAAATGGTTGGCAGCGGCCATGATTCCGCGCGGTGAAGATACGTCGCACATATACATTCAGAATGTACGCAACGAAACTCCGCCCGTGCGCCTGACCGAAGGTTCACTTTCGGAGACGAGGCCAGTGTGGTCGCCTGATAACCACGAGATCGCTTTCGTACGTCGCATCGACATTTCGCACTTCGAGATTGTGCGCTTCAACCTCGCGACCAGGGCCCTGAGCGTCGTGGGCAGATTCGTCTCTTACTGGCCAATTCTCGAGGATCATCCTGCGCTCGACTGGTCACCGGATGGCCGGTCTTTGCTGACCACGGAGCAACCCATTGCAGGCAATCCGATGCGTATCGTGTTGGTCTCGATCGCGACAGGCGAGCGTACCTTCGTCACCTCGCCGCCGGTAAACTCAAGTGGAGATATCGATGCGAAGTTCTCGCCCGACGGTCGATGGATTGCATTTCGGCGCGGCGGCCTCGGCGATCTCTACGTGGTCTCGGTCGAAGGCGAGCAGGTAAAACCCGCGACACGACTAACCTTCGATACCAAAGGGGTACGTGGCATTGCATGGATCGATCATGGCCGTTCCATCCTCTACGGTACCCAGCGAAGTGAGACTGAACCTTATGGGCTATGGAAGATTGCCAAAGATGGCGGTATGCCGCAGCCAGTGACGCCGGCTGACTTCGACGCCATCAATCCAGCAGTTTCTCCTAGCGGTGCGCTGGTCTTTGAACATAGGCAGCTAGTCACGGAATTGATGGAGCAGCCAATCGCGACAGGTGGTGATGCACATCTGTTGTTGACATCGGATAAGTCCGACTCCTCCCCCGCCTACTCTCCAGATGGAAAATCCATTGCATTTGTCAGCACACGCACGGGATGGGGTGAACTCTGGCTCTATCGCACAGGCTCGAGCGCGCCGGTACAGTTGACACACTTTCGCGGCGAAGGCCTGGTTTTCATCCCCTCCTGGGCACCTGACGGCGGTTCACTCGCATTCAGCTTTCGCAAAGATGGCGCCACGAACATCATGGTGTATAACCTCGCCAGTGGCAGCATGCGTACACTCACCGAGACGCGCCATCGCGACTTCAATCCTGTTTACAGCGCTGATGGCAGGTATCTCTTTTACTCATCAAACGACGACGGCACATCGCGGATATGGCGCATGCATGCCGACGGTACGGGCCGAGCCGAACCGTTGTTCGTCGAGGCAGTATCGAGCTTTCTTCCATCGAGCGACGGGCGCTGGCTCTACTTCATCGAGCAGGACGCACAGCTTTCACTCTGGCGCAGAAGCCTTATCGATGGCTCGACCGAGCAGATCTTTCATGTTGCCGGCCGCGCGACCTTTGTGGATAATCTTGCGATTGCTGGCAATCGCGTGTATCTCGCGGTGTCACAGAGCGACCTGTCTGTCTCAGACCTCTTCGAGATCGACTCTACTGCGAAGCATGCCCACGTCGTTGCTCATCTGCGCGATCTTCCTCCGCTTTCCGAGTCCGGAATAGCCGGCTTCTCGATCAGCCCGGACGGGCGCACGCTGATTGTCGATCACACGAGACACTACGCGACCGAACTGTATGAGGTAAAGCAAGGCCTAACCATGCCTGGAGAACAATACGGCGATTGATTCAGAAGCGTGTGTCCGGAAATCGATGGACGCTTTCTACGCTCATCTCTATTGAGATACCGATTGCCGCCTTTTATCCCTCATTGCGGTTTTCCAGCCGCAGTCCTCTACTTTTTCGCTGGATAGATGATCTTGCTTTGACCTTGTTGCTAAATTGGTCCTTCCACACAATCCGAATAAGTAATTACCAGGTATCCGATCCAAGGATGGCGGTTACCATCGGTTGAAGTCTGCCGAATCGACTCGGGTTGATAAATTTTCTCCAATTAATGCTGCAAAATTCTGCAAACTCTTTGTCGTTCGCACTTTTTGGAGATGGACGATGATTGAAAACTTTTCTTGACAAGCAGCTCTCCTGCCCCTTAAAGTTCTCCAGTTCCTGATTTGTAGTTGAGAAATGGACAGACCAGTCATTTTCGTGATCTGTAATAGGTCAGGTGTCTAGAGCTTTGTTGGTCGGGACATGATTCCGTTCTATCGTTACCAGTTTTTGTAGGGAAGCCGTTTTGGAGACAGGTGATAGCCAGACCATCGCCCGAATCTCTTTCTTGTGGTTTTTAGCAGTCTGCGTTTGATAACGAGAGTGAGCAAGTCTATGAAGAGCATTGTCTCCGCCCTGCGGATGTTCCGCAGCATGCCTGCCCTGATGTCCCTTACATTGCTTGTCGTTGCCTTCGGCACGGCGAACTCGATTGCACAGATTGGGCCTGTGGCACTGCCCAATACCATCACCACAGTTGCCGGAGGCGGCGTTACCACGACCGCGGGCGCATCATGTGCTGTTGGCAGTCCCTATAAAGCGACCGATGCCTTTGGCGATGGTTGCCCGGCGAGCATGGCCAGCTTCGGCAGCGATGGCCGTGGCGGGCTGGTGGTCGATGGTGCGGGAGATGTCTTCGTCAGCGATGTGAACAACGAGCTCATCCGCTGGATTAACAGCCGCAGCGGCATCATCAACACGCTCGCGGGCGCAAGCAAGGCATGCGGCACTGCCAGCGGCCAGCAGGACAAGTTCGGCGACGGCTGCCCGGTGTCCGAGACGACGGGCTTCAACTCGCCGCGCGGGCTGGGGATCGACGCCTATGGAAATATCTTCAACGCTGGCTATAACGACCATGCTGTAAATATCATCTGCCGGTCGGCGTCGCCGCTGTGCCCGAATACAGCTGGCACGAAGCAGGTCGGCTCGATGTATCGCATCGCCGGATGCATCGCAGGGGCAACCTCAGGCGGCACGGCCACGGCGGGAACAACGGCAGGTACGAGCGGCGATGGCACGGTAGCAAGCCCGTTCGGCAACCTTGCCGGCGATGTTGCAGCGTGGGGAACGGGAAGCACGGCCTACGGCACCTGCTCGACTACGACAGGCGGACTCAACGGCGCGCGCGGCGTAGCTGCAGATCGTTACGGCAATGTCTACATCGCCGACACCGGGAACAATCGTTATCGTGTGGTAGTTGGGCCGGCGTCGTATAACGGCGTGGTCAATCCGCTGGCGGGCGTACTGAGCCTCGATCCGACATATGCTTCGCTTACGCCGGAGACTGCGGCGGGGAGAATCTATCCCATTCTCGGAGGGTTTACAGCGCCGACAGCGTCCGGTGTGGCCTGTGCTGGAGCGGGTGGCGGAAGCTCGCTTGACAGCAAGGGCGACGGCTGTCCGTTTTATCAGACAGCGGCGGGCAGTGGGCCGCAGGGCATCGCCGTCGATTCGTTCGGCAATGTGATCTTCGGTGACGACGGCAGCTCGCTACTACGGGTTCTGTACATGGGTGGAGCCGCGATGGCCAACGCGATCACGGTGAACAATCCCACAGTGACGGCTCCGGTGGTGGGCTCGGTATATGTGCTGGCCGGAGGTGGAGGCAGCGGCGTGGGGTTGACGCCGTCGAAGGGAACGAGCACCAGCATCGACTCGAACATCTTCAAGGTGACGATTGGCGCGAATGGAAACATCTTTATCGGCGACGGCTCGCAGGTACTGTTTTACGACCTGAGCACGGGATACATTCGCAAACTGTTTGCCGCGGGCGTACCCTGCGCGACGGCGTTGAACTCTATCGGCGATGGTTGTCCTGCGGGGCAGGCGTCGTGGAGCGGAGGCTCGGGCCTTGGCGTCGGCCTTGATCCCGAAGGCAATCTTTACATCACGGATACGGAGGCCAGTTCGCTGGTGCGTAAGATCGCGGCGACGAGCCTGGTTCCTCTTACCACCGGTGCAAGCCTGACGCAGACGATTGTGCTGCATGGAGCCGCGGGAACTACGGGAATTGCGGCTGCTCTAGCTGCGGCATCGCCCGACATCTCGGCAGGAAGTGTGAGCTGCGGGAGTGCAGCAGCCGATGCGACGATGGATTGCACAGTGCCGGTGACTTTTGCACCGGCGTCTCCCGGAGAACATTCGGCGGCGCTGCTGGCTGCATCGGCGGGGAGCAACGGTTCAGCGAGCTTCGCTTTGGCGGGAATGGCAACCGGCGCCGCGGTTGCCGTGGATTCGACGGCACCTTCCACCACAATGATGGGTGCAGGCATTGCGCCGGTCGCGGTCGCGCTGGACGGATCGAGCAACCTCTATGCGATTGATGACAACTCCGGCAAGCTGTGTACGATCAGCAAGGCCAACGTAAGCAGCACCATCAGCGGCACGCTTCCGGCTAACCCCAGTCAGATTGCTGTCGATGCTGCGGGAGATATCTACGTTGTGGGCAGCGGCAGCAGCGGCATTACGAAGTTCACGTTGACGGCTCCGGGAACCTACTCGCAAAGCACGATCAACTACGCTCCACCGCAGAGCCCGGCGGCACCACAGGGAATCGCGGTCGATGCCGAGGGAAATCTCTACGTCTCCGACAAGACCAACCTTGCGGTCTATGAGATTGCAGCGGGTTCGACGTTCGTTCCATTGCAGCCACTGTCGACGGTTGCGTCCGGGCTGGGAAATCCCACGACGCTGGCGTTGGACGGGCAGGGCAATCTGTACATTGCCGATCAAGGCGCGGGCTCGGTGGTCAAGGTTTCAGGAGCGACCGGAGCGCAATCGACAATCCTGAGCGGCATCAGCCCAGCAGGGATTGCGGGAGATGCAGCGGGCAATCTTTATGTGCAAGACAGAAATACGGAGTCGGTGATTGAGGTGCCGGTCTCGGGGCCGCAGACAACGGTTGCGACAGGACTGACTGCGCCAACCGGGCTCGCTGTCGATGGCAGCGGCAACCTGTACAGTGCGGACTCGCACGCCAATGGCATCGCCGAGGTCGAGCGCAGCCAAACGGCGTTCGACTTTGGAACCAGCATTACGACAAGTTTTAGCGGCACATTGACCAACGTCGGCAACTTAGCGGCGACGGGGTTTAACCAGACCGACACGGCTGACTTTCAGATCGCCTCTTCGGGTGGAAATGGATGCACGCTTGGTTCTGCGTCGATCGAGCCGGGATACGCATGCACAATCGCTGCGAGTTTCACGCCCTCGGCAAGCGGGACCGGGCCGGTCTCCGACGTGCTGAGCATGACTCCGGCGTTGAGCATCGGTTCGCTGACACTCTCTGGCACCAAGACCGGAACAGTGGTGACAACGGCGACAGCGATTTCGGCGGAGACGCCCGCGAACCCGGTCTACAGCGCGAGCGGCACCGAAGTTAGCTTTACCGTAACGGTGACTCCTAGCTCTGGTTCGGTCTCGGGCACCAATGTACAGGTGACGGTCGACGCGGGCAGCCCGCAGACCTTTGTGCTATCGGGAACGACGGCGACGGTCGCCCTGACTGGGCTAAGCGCGGGGATGCACTCGATCACGGCCTCGTATCCGACACAGGCTGGAATCGTCGGGTCGACTTCTCAGGCCAGCATGTTTTCAATTGCGCAGGCATCGACTGCGGTGACATGGACTCCTGCGAGCACGACACAGGCTTTCAGCCGTGCCATTGGCGCCGGTGTGCTCGATGCAAGCTCGGGCGGTCTGGCTGGTTTTTACACGTACACGGCGACTCCCGTTGGCGGCAGCGCGCTTTCAATAGATGCCAGCACATATCTTCCAGTGGGAAGCTATGCGCTGGCGGTTACATTTACTCCCGCGGATTCGGTTGACTATATCGGCTCGACAGCATCGGTTGCTGCTTACACGGTGACCAAGGCAGACACCACGGCAGCAGTTGGAGCAACCCAGAGTCTGGTGGCTTCCGATGGCACGGGAAACTACATCTCGGTGCAGGCGGCGGTGAATGCTCTGTCTCCGGTCAGCGGCGGATCGGTGTACATCAAGCCGGGAACGTATACCGGTTTCGTCACGGTGAATACGCCGTTTGTATCGCTGCGCGGTCTGGGCGGAAATCCGGCCAACGTCGTTCTGACTAATGAAGACGGTGCGTTTTCTGCGCCGTTCCTGCCCGGGCAGGGAGTGGGCAACAATGGCTCCTCCGGAGATCAGGGTTCGAGCACAATGGTGGTCGCCAAGGGCAGCCTGAACGGCACGACGTATATTCCCAATGGCTTCTACATGGAAAACCTGTCGGTCGCCAATACCTATGACACCGATAGTACAAACTCCAACACCAATGCGTTGGTAGGCGGCGTGTGCACGGCAGGCCAGGCGGCGAATAACAACCAGGCGCTGTTCAACTCTGGGACGTTGTGTAACTCGCAGGCGCTGGCGCTTTGGATTACGTCGGACCAAGCGGTGCTAAACAATGTGCAGCTAAGCAGTTTGCAGGACACGCTCTATGCCGGTAGCCAGGGTTGTGGCTCGACCTGCGTGGCAGCTCGCCAGTATTTTTGGAGGGGACGAATCAATGGCGATGTGGACTACATCTTCGGCGATGCGGCGACGGTCTTTGATCATACGGTCTTCTACACGGCGTATCACGGCACGGTGACGGGAACAGACACGATTGAAGCGCAGAACAAGAAGGCGCAGACCGGCAGCGCGTCGGATTATCTGAGCGGCTACGTTTTGAACAGCGCCTATCTGCTCTCGCAGAGCGCGGGCATGAGCTCGTTGTACTACGGCCGTCCATATGGGCAGTACTCCACCTACATTATGTTGAACAGCTTTGTGGACCAGGTCAATCCTACGGGCTGGATCGAGTTTTCGGGTGATAGCAACCTTCCGACCTCGACCTACGCCGAGTTCAACACGATGCCGTATACCGACCCGGCTACAGGCTCGCTCGATCCCAACGGCTTTGTGTACGCGGGCGCGGGAGGAAGCTTGGGTGCGGGAATCGCCGGGCCGCGCGAGACGATCTCGACCTCGCCGGGAACTCCTGAAGCAGAGAATGCCATCAAAACAAGTCTCACTGCGGCGCAGGCTGCACCTTACTATCCTGTGGCCTTTCTTTCGAGCACGGTGCCGACGCCGAGCCCTTCGTTCGCAGGATTTGCGACCAACTGGGATCCTACTGCCGCGCTGGCTGACGAGATGAACGCCTTTGTGCCATCAGGTAGTTCCATCACGATTGCCCCCGGCAGCAGCGTCACCATTCTGGTGCGTCCACAAACACCGGGCGCGGGTGCGATTCCAATAGGAACGTATACCGTCTCCGATGGTGGAACTGTGCTGACCTCGGGAACGCTCGACGCATCGGGCGAGGCGTATTACACCACCAGCACGCTGGCGGCAGGCAATCACTCCATTACGACGACCTATAGCGGTGATGCCAACTTCAACGCATCGTCGAGCACGACGCCCTTTGTCATCAAGGTCGTCGCCGCACAATCGACGACGGCGGCGCTGACTACGAGCGCCACGCAGGCGACCCCGGGGCAATCGGTGACGCTGACGGCGACCGTTACTGGCAGCGGAGGAACGCCGACGGGATCGGTGACGTTTGCCGCGGGATCGACCTCACTAGGCTCGATCGCATTGCCCGTAAACGGTGTCGCAGTATTGACGACCACCAACCTTCCCACCGGCGTCAATCTAATCACAGCGACTTACAGCGGTGACAACAACTTCGGCGGGTCTTCTGCTTCGGTGACAGTGACGGTTGCAGGGCAGTTCAGCTTCAGCGTTCCATCGCTCTCCTTCGCCAGCCAACTTGACGGCACCAACTCTTCGGCTGCTTCGGTGACGCTGACGAACAATACTGGTGGCGCGGTCAGCGGATTCTCCATCGCTGCTTCTTCGGGCTTTACTATCTCGAACAACACTTGCGGCGCTACGCTGACGGCTGGGCAGAGCTGTACGCTCGGTGTGGTGTTCGCTCCGGTATCAGGACAGAGCGGAACGATCAGCGGCACGCTGACCGCATCGGGCGGCGGCTTCTCCACGTCGCTTGCACTCTCGGGTATAGCGCAGGAGCCTGCTGCGGCTGCGGTCGCTACAGGAGACACGCGGACGGTGGTTGAACCGAGCTTTCCTTCGGTCTGCCAGTCGTTGACGGCGAGCTTCCACGATGCGAACGAAGATGTTCCAACTTCGGTGGAGGCAGTGAGCACAAGCCTCGATCAGGCGCGCCTGCAAGCTGCTCTGAATGCCTGCACCGGTACTAACCAGGCCGTCGAGCTGTCAATGGATGCGGCGGGCGACAACAGTTTTCTCACCGGCCCCATCACGATTCCCACCGGCGTAACGTTGCTGGTCGATCCCGGTGTGACGCTCTACTTCTCGCGCAACGCTCAGGACTACGACACGACCCCGGGAGTTCATAGCTGCGGTACGGTGAACGCCAACAGTAACACTGCAAGCTGCCAGAACCTGATCAGCATCAGCAACGACAACAACTCCGGCATCATGGGTTACGGCAAGCTCAACGGGCGTGGCGGCGATGTCGTCCTCAACAGCTTCCCCAGCGCAGGATATGAAGGCACCACTACGGGCAAGAGCTGGTGGGACCTTGCCAACGATGCCAACACGCTGAATGGAAGCCAGCAGAACCCACGCGGCATCCAGATCTCGAAGTCCACCAACATTACGCTCTACAAGATCACGTTCAAGAACCCGCCGAACTTCCATATCGCAATCAATACGATCAATGGCCTGACGGTGTGGGACATCAAGATTGTGACGCCGTTCTCGGCGCGCAATACGGACGGCATCGATCCAGGCAATGCGACCAACGTTACCATCAAAAATTCCTGGATCTCGGATGGAGACGATAACGTCGCGGTCGGTGCTCCCAATTCTGCTTCGGCAAATATCTCGGTTGTTGATAATCACTTCTACGCCGGCCACGGAGAGTCCATCGGCAGCATCACTACCGGCGGAGTCACCAACGTGCTCTTCGATCACAACCAGATGTATGGAGACGCGGATGTAGACGGCAGCAACTCTACGGCAATCCGCATCAAGTCGGCCAACGACCGTGGCGGCGTGGTGCAAAACATTCAGTACTCCAACTCCTGCTTCGTCAATCACGGCACGCAGGTTCAGTTCACGCCGCTCTACAACACCAACGCGGGAACGCTCACGCCAAACTTCAAAAACATCCTATTGCAGAATCTGCGGTTCTCCAATCAGGGTGCAGTCGCTACCGGCTCGGTGACCTTCCTTGGGGCCAGCAACAACGGCACCGTCAATCCGCTGGTCGTGACGCTGGATAATGTGACCATCGATACGCTGGCCAGCTCCAATCTCATTGCTCCCAGCAACGCGCAGATTACGCTTGGACCGGGACAGGTTTCGAGCACGCTGACGTCGCTGTTGTTGCCCTACAACGGCAGCAATGGCAATATCATCACCGATGCCCGCACCACACCTGCGTTGATTGCACCGGACTGCACCTTCACCTTCCTCGCGCCGGAGCTAACCGGGCCGAATGGTTTAAATCAAACCGTCACGGACGGCCAGTTTCCCACTGCTGTTGTGATTCTTACACCAACCTTCGCCAGTCAGAGCTATCCCTATCCAACAGGGACGGTCACGTTGACCGATGAGAGCGGCAGAACTTTCACCGCCAGCCTTCCCGGAACAACTGATACTGTCTTTATTCCCATTACCAACGCGCCCGCGGGAACACATACCTATACCGCGAGTTACTCCGGCAATACAACGTATGCTGCGATTTCAAGCTTTGGCAGCTACACCGTCACGGTGAACTCCGGCAATCTGTCCGCGACTACAACGACGTTGACCGGCGTGCCCTCTGCGACCACTTTCGGAGCCGGATTCACAGCCACCGCGACGGTTGCGGGCGCGGCGAAGCCATCAGGTGCGGTGACGTTCCTGGTCAACGGTGCAACCTATGCCACTGTTCCTTTGGCAAACGGAAGTGCGTCGTACAACTTCAACCTGCCACTGGGAACATATTCGCTTAGTGCCGTGTATAGCGGCGATATCAATAACGCAGGCTCTGTCGCTGCGACAACATCGGTTCTGGTGAATGCAGCCAACACGATGACGAGCCTGCAGTCCTCTGCTACAACAGGAACGGTAGGAACGCCGATCACGCTGACGGCAACCGTCAGCTCGGTTGCGGGCACACCGAACGGAACGGTTCAGTTCAGCTACAGCACCAGTGCGAACTCTGCAGGCACGCTGATCGGCAACGCCACGCTGACTAATGGCGTCGCCGTCTACAGCGCGCTTCTGCCCGAAGGAGTCGACAACGTAAGTGCAAGCTATGTGGCCAGTGGAAACTTCGGCGGCTCAACCTCGACTCCGCCGTTGAGCATCACCATTAATCCTGCACCGCTTGTTCCTGTCTCGGCTGCTCCAGTGGCGCTGCCTTACACCATCTCCACCATTGCGGGTGGAGGAAGCTCTTCGACCTGCACCGGCTCCGTCGATAAGTTCAACGACGGCTGCCAGGCGACCAGCGTGCAACTCTCGGGCAGCGGGGCCGACCTGCGCAGTGTCGCAGCCGATGCCTCCGGCAACGTCTACTTCACCGATGCGGCGGCGGCGCTGGTTCGCAAGATCTCTGCCAACGGCGTCCTCACCGACTTCGCCGGATATGTCTCCGGAACGTCTTGCGTCCCCACGGCCACCGTCGGCTGCGCGCCAACTATGGTCAAGCTCTCCGGTAAGCCTCGCGGCATTTATATAGATACGCTGGGCAATCTGTTCATCGCAGGCTATGGCGATAATAAGGTGCAGGAGGTTCGCGCAGCTGACGGGCTAATGTATCTCATCGCCGGAACAGGCAGCGGTCCGGCCAACACCACCGATAACGCTGGTGACGGCGGCCCTGCAACGAGCGCTTTGATGAAGGGGCCACGCGCAGCATGGACCGATGCAGCGGGCAATATCTACATTGCCGACTCAGGTGACAACCGCATCCGAGAGGTATTGAATCCACTGTCGGGGCTTGGCGTGGCGGGCAACATTCAGACGGTCGCGGGCACCGGAGTCAACTCCTCGACTGGCGATGGCGGACTAGCAACAGCAGCCACTATCTCCAATCCGCAGGGAGTGGCGGTCGATGCCAACGGCAATATCTACATCGCGGAGTCGTCGCATGTTCGCGCCGTCTGCGTTACCTGCACGGCGGGTAGCGGACTCTACGAGCTGCTAACGAAGCTGGGCGTGGCGTCGCCAGTCAACGGCAACATCTACACGGTCGCAGGCACATCGACGACGGGCAACACAACGTTTGCGCCGGGTCTGGCGAACACCGTCAACATGGGGCCGCAAAAGATCTCCATCGATGCAGATGGCAATCTCTACATCGCGGACTCGGCCAATAATGTCGTCTGGTTCGAAGATGGCCGCAGTGGCTACACCCGCGTCATCGCCGGCGGGGGCAGCTCGACCTCGTGCAGTCTCTCCGCCATCGGTGATGGATGCGTTGCCACGCAGGCCATTGTCGGCTCCAATGGAGGCAACGGCTTTGGGCTGGCGCTCGATGTTCAGGGCAACCTCTATATCAGCGACTCCACGAACTTCCGCATTCGCAAGGTTTCGAACAATCTTTCCTTCGCTTCCACGCAGGTAGGCACGCCTCTTGCTCAGACCATCCAACTGCACTTCACTCCCGGCGATTCGCCTACCAGCTTGTCGCTCACATCACCCGACTTCACGCTCAGCGCGGGAAGCTGCATCGTCAACTCGCAGGACAATAGTGATGATTGCACCTACACCGCAACCTTCAACCCCACCACCGACGGTCTGCGCTCGACATCATTCACCGTTTCGACTGCGTTGAATAATCCCGGAACCTTTGAACTTACAGGCACGGGCACAGGGCCTATTCCTGGTACGGTGCAATTGATTACCACGGCCGTACTTACACAACTTACTGATGGCAGCTATCAGGCAACTGTCACCATTACGAACAACGGCACTGGAACCGCGCAGAACGTAGAGTTAACCTCTGCCACGCTGGGCTCTGCTGCCGGCACGCCGCTTCCTCTGGCGGCTGGAGATATAGCACCCGGAGGCGGCAACACAACAGTTACCCTCAACTTCCCATCGTCTGCGGGAGTCGCTGGTGCAGCCGCCGTCGAAAAGTATTCAGGGAGCTATACCGGCGGGACCTTCGGCGGCAGTATTCGTGCCAAATTGCCCTGAACATCAAGATTAATTATTCGATGAGATCAATCGCTTCATTCAAATAAAGGACACGGGGAACAAACCATCATGAAAAAAGCAACGTTCACTCTTTCAACACTTCTGGCTCTGTTGTTGGTATTTGGAGCTTCCGCATTTGCGGACACTCTCAACTTGAGCCTCACTGATCCCATTCAGTCCGGAGCTCCCGGCTCTACCGTGTCCTTCATGGCCACAGCATCGGCTCCCATCACCAATGGAGCCACCCTATATCTCAACAGCGACAGCTTCAACGTCGATTCACCGCTTACGCTCGATGACAGTGGATTCCTTCTGAACTTTCCGTTCACCCTCGATCCGGGGGACAGCTTCAACGGCCTCTTATTCTCTGTAGAGATTCCTGCAGGAGCCGCGCTTACGACCTACAACGGCTTCTTCAGCATTCTCGGCGGAGCGGACGGAAACGCCTCTGACATTCTTTCGACGGTCTCCTTCCAGGTAAACGCTGTCGCGGCGAGCGCTGTCCCTGAGCCCAGCAGCATTTTCTTGTTGGCCACCGGCGCTCTCGGAATGGTTTTTCTATTCGGTGGACGGTCCGACCGCGAATCGACCTTCGCGCGTGTGTTTCCATCCTCCAGACAACTATAGTGATGTCACATAGGAAGCTTTGTTTACCGGCTCTCCCGGTATAAGAAATCTCCGGGAGAGCCGCATCAAACAAAACCTATGCGTCGATCCAAAACGCTACTGAATCGTGTGCATATTCAGTCGAATGGAATGAAGCCCCGTATACGTAGCATCGACACAGCCTCCGCAATTCTTAGGCCTAATCGCCGTGAACCCTTTCGCATCGGTTTGCACTGCAACGTCAAATCCCGGCAGAGTCCATGCATCTCGGAGCACGCCTGAGGTCTCAGAGCCGGTGAAGATGCGAAACCTTACATCGCCATCGGTGGCGACAGTTATGCCGCCACGATCTGCTACAGAGTCGATGTTTGGAGAGCGGGTGATCTTCATCCATCCAATCTGACCGGAGGGCATGCGCCATTGAGCTGTGGCAGGATGAAACTGCGTTTTGTTGCCTGTGTCCTTCGTGCGGCTCGTGAACTCTCCGCCCCAGATTGCATGATTGCCAATCCAAGTCGTGGCAGTGCGGCGTGAATCGATCGTTCGATTGATGAAATGCGGCCCCTCGAATTTGCGCAGCTTGGCGAGTGCCGCGTCCGGCACATGAGTCCCAAGAAGCGTGACCTGGGGCGCGAACCATACATCTGCAATCTGAAAAGTGTTAAGTGTCAGGTGCATAGGGAGCGGAGCCTTATCGGCACTTAAAATGCTTCGCATCCATACTCCGCTTGGGGTTACATATTGCGTCATATCCATGCCATAGGAGCGGTCGTAAGGTCCTGCGATATTGCGCAGATTGGGTTGGTAGAAGTCGGCGATGTCTGTCCATAAGCCTGCTTCCATGTCTCTTGCGATCTCGCGCATATGGGGTGTCGATCCATACTCTCGCCAAAGAGCGAGACCATACAGATCGACCCCATAATAAGTCGGTGCATTGAATTCATCAAAGGTCCGATATTGCTGGAAGAGGCGATAGACTTCATTCGTCCATGCTGTGGACTGACTGAGCCAGGCCGCATTCTTATCGTGCACCGCGGCAAAGTCCCAGAGTGCCCCGTACATGAGAGCGATATTGCTATAAGAAGGAACGAGACGTCCATCGTGCATCTCGCCCGAGACGGCTGCGTCGATAGCGCGATACATGCGCTCTTTGAGAGGTGCCGGGATGCGTGTTGGATACTCGATCAAAATCATCTCAAGCGTGGTGCCGACGAAGTGACGCCAGTTTGGATCGTATCCCCGGAAAGCCGGTTCTCCGACAGGCGGCAGAGGTTCTTCTGGCGTGCGCTTAAAGGTGCCAAACCACTTCGCCTTGGGATCGAGGTATTGCTGATCGAGCACTGCGTTAAGGATGTCGATGGCGCGCTGCGCATCTTCAGGATGGTCTCCGGCGCGATCGCGAACCAGCAGGCCGAGAGCGTACCAACTGGACTCGCGGACCATATAGCTCCCGCGAACATTGGTGTGGCCATCGTGAGGGCGGAGGACAAGGTGTGTCCGTGGATCATAGCTCTCATCGAACAAGTGCATCGATTCACTGAACAATTCTCTATCAGCCACTGGTAGAGAGCCTGATCTGAGGTGAAGTGTGGGTTCCAGTTGAGCTAGAGCTGTGCCTGTTGTGACTACCATGCAGAGACATATCAACCAGAATGTATTTCTCATCATTTTCATCATGACTTAGAACTCAAATCGATCTTCGAGCAGTGTAAATAGTTAGATATTGAGTGCGTGAGGCTGCTAAAACTTCAGAAAAATTTTATGCCGGTAGAGATAAGTTGCAGGCAAAGCGCAAACTATAACAAAGACGAAAGAGTAGATCGCCGATAGGAATGCAGATGGGCCGAGTGAGTGCGGCAAGAGACGAAAGAAAAATTGTTGAAGCGACTCTCCGCGAGAAAGAGTGATGACCCCAAGAACGATGGCCAGCACTTCAGAGAAAACGTAAGCCGCAAGTGCATTCGTGCCGAAGATCAACCAGGGAGCAAGTCCTTTGCGTAGCTTCGGAGGGCCGTCGATCGCCCAGAAAAATACCGCCATAAGTGCCATAGAGACACCCGTTGTGAAGATCGCAAAAGAGCTTGTCCACAACCGCTTATTCAATGGAAACCAATGAGCCCAGAGAAGTCCTGCGGCAATGAAGAGAGCGCCGCTAAAAAACAAGATCACGAATTTCTGCCACGCGGCGCGGGGAGTAAGAAGAAGGGAAGCAGCTAGAACGCCGAAGAGGGTGTTGGCCAGGGCAGGTATCGTACTCAAAAAACCTTCCGGGTCATACACCGTGTGATGGTAGAGGTGCGCTGCGGGCACCAGGAAGCGGTCAAGCCATGAGGCGAGATTTCCTGCCGGATCAAGAATGCCGACATCTACGCCGGGTAAGCCATATCCTGGCACACGCACATGCAACATCAGCCACCAGTAGCCAACAAGCGCAAGAATAGCAACGCCCGAGCTTGCGATCACTCCGCCGAAGAGGTAAGTAACGCTCGCCAGGAGATAACAGATCGCGATTCTCTGCAGTACGCCATAAAAGCGAAGATTGCCTATATCGAAGAATGGCAGAGCATTCAGCAAGAGCCCTATGCCAAAGATCAGGAGCGTGCGCTTCAGGACCTGAAGCATAATCACTCCACGCGCTACTTTTTGCGAGAGCCGCTTGCGAAAGGACAGCGTGATCGATACGCCGACCATAAACAGAAAGCAAGGGAAGACGCAATCCGTGAGCGTACATCCGTTCCACGCAGAGTGACGAAGCTGCGCGTAGGAAATATTACTCGCACCCGCGTTATTGACGAGTATCATAAGCGCGATCGTAAGGCCACGCAGCACGTCGAGCGATACCAACCGCTGTGATGCAGGAGTAGATAAGCCTCCGCTTGATAGGTTCGATTGATTCAAGACGCGCTTCTAACCTGTTTGAAGTCTGAGACTGGAAGTAGTTTGAGCATGAAATAAAGGATGGCTATGGCATGGTTCGCGAGCACGAACCATGCCATAGCCATTAGGAGGTTAGAAAGTAAACTTTCCTGCGAACTCTACGGTCCGCTGCTCATAACCGGGGGTTCCGGATATGGAGGTTATGGTCCCGACCGTTGACGGATTGCTGATCGACGCGTTCGGTGTGCCGAAGTTGGGGTGGTTGAATACATTGAAAGAGTCTGCGCGAAGTTGAATGTTATAGCGCTCCGCGAAGAGTATGTTCTTCTGCAGACTCATGTCCCAGTCCTGGAAGGCAGGGCCACGGAGCATATCGTATCCAGAGTTTCCGTATGCGGCACCGGCGATGCCGGCAGCATTGGTGGGAGCAGTGAACGCAGCCGGATTGAACCACTGCGAGCGGCTCTTGTGTGCAGGGTAAAGATGAGCGCCCGGAACGACGCTGGCACGTCCACTAACCAGTCCGACATACGTAACTGCAGGACTGCTGTTCGGCACCGTATAGCTGCCCGGTGCGGAGTAGGCGACAGAGAACGGTTGCCCAGTCTGAATGGTGGTGATGCCGGAGATCTGCCAGCCGCTGACCAGTTTATCGACAAGACCGCCCGATTTTCCGAGTAACATTTGGCCACGTCCAAACGGCAGCAGATACGAGTAGTTGACAGTAAGTGCCTGTGGCGTGATGCCGCCGACGGAGCCGTAAGAGTCGTTAGGTGTTGAGCCCGATGCGTTCTGAATATTCTCGGTCCCTAGAACGCGCGTCCATTGATACTCCGCACCCAGGGTAAATCCATGGCTGTACTGCTTGTGAATACCAATCTGCAACGAGTTCTCATTGCTATGGAAGATTGGAGCCATCAGATAGTTGATCGCGGAGAAGGGCTGCACGTTGTAGGTGGTTTGCACGCTCGCAGTCGTCAACACTGGCTGGCTGGGCAGGTTGATATTAGGAGCATAGTTGCCCGAACCGCCGTAGTTGTTCTGCTTGAGGTTGTGTTGTCCGACGTAACCGATGCGGATGTTCAGACCTCTCTGGAACTGGTGCTCGACGGCAAGGTTGTACTCTTCGGTATACGGCGTCGAAAGTTTCGCTGAAGCATATACCGATGGGTTTGCCGTAAAGGAGCCAGTGGCCGAGAAGGGGTTCGCCATCGTGAACGAAGGTGTACCGCTTGAATTTGTGAAGGTCTCCGAGCTGGTGAAGGGAAGAGTCCCGAAGGGTGCGGTTCCAACATATGAAGCCGGTAACAGGTTGTAGTAGATTCCGAAAGCGCCGCGGATGACCGTATTCGGCGCGGCTTCATAGGCAAAGCCAAGACGTGGTGCAACGTTGTTTTTGTCCTGTCCGAGGTAGTCGAATACGTTAGTCGACAGGCCCACAGAAGGCGCGAGCACGGTAGGCACCGAGGTAAGGAAGTTAGGGATAGCGGACGCAGGATAGGCGTCGGCGAAGACCACAACCTTTTGCAGTGACGGAACGTAGAGAGAGTTGTTGCCATATGGGTTGGGACGGAACCATTGCAGGTCATAGCGCAGTCCTGCGTTGATGGTCAGCTTCGGAATGGGCTTCCAGTCATCCTGGATATACATCCCATATTGAGCAGAGATATTGCGAGTGATGTAGTTGGTAGGGGTAGCGTTGGCTGTCGATGTCGGATAGCCGAGCAAAAAGTCGGCCAGAGCGACGCCGGTGTACTTGTTATTCGTAAAGGTATAGGAGCCGCGTTGCGGGGTCTGTGCGGAGTCGTTCCAGTGATTGTCGTAGAGGTACGAAAAGCCAGCCTTGATGGTGTGCTTCGGAAAGACCTTGGTCACTGCGGTATTGAACTGTCCAACTTGCTCCAGATCCTTTGAACCGGCCTCCGATACAGACTGGATATTGGTAATGCTGATCTGCGGCGCACCCTGAATCAGCTCAGAACCCAGGCCGGGGATGATCGAAGAGAAGTCGGTCTTATAGTTCTGCGGCGTGCGGTAGATCGGCAGATGAAAGAACGACGCGTAGGTGTCGATCAGCAGCGTTGGGGAGAAAGTATGGGTGTAGCCCAGGATGAAGTTGCTGTTGTGCTCGCCATCCTGCGCGTTGCCGCCCTGCAGACTATCGCTGCCCTGGGTTGCATTGGGGCCATAAAACGCGCGCAGATAGGTGAAGCGAATCTGGTTATTGTCGTTGAATTTGTGATCCAGACGCACGGAATAACGTGTCGACTTGCTCAGCTCCTGAACCTCTTCGAACGTGTTGACACCGCAACCGGCTTGGGTCGGCTTGGGATAAAGGATGGTGAGCAGTTGCTGATCGACAGCACTCAGCGGCGTATTAATGATGTTGCCCGGATAGGGCTGCCCGGTGACCGGGTTTTTAATGATGGTGCTGGTGGTTGAGCTGGGAGCGCAGGGGCCGCCCGCAAGCAGCTCGCTGAAATCGCCGCTGCGCTCTTTCAATGTAGGTTGCTGTGTGTTCAACGCATAAGACTGTGTGAGGCGAAAGCCTTCAAACGCGAAGAAGAAGAAGCTGCGGTCGCGGCCGTTGTAAACCTTCGGAATCAGGATAGGGCCTGACAGATTGCCGCCGTATTCGTTTCTCTCGTAGGGAGGACGCGGCTGGCTGCCGGAGAAGAAGCTCTTTGCCGAGGTTCCCTTGGAGCGGTTGTACTCCAATACCTCGCCATGCAATTTGTTTGTGCCGCTGGCACTGACAACGATGATCTGCGAAGGCTGGTTGAACTCTGCTGGTGCGCCATTGCTGAGCACTTTGAATTGCGAGATCGCGTCGATCGACGGAACCTCGCCCTCGCCGCGCTGCAGGGTGACTTCCTGATTCGTTACACCATCGAGTGTCGAACCGAGCCCGCCATAAGCGTTACGACCGCCAGTGCCGATGGCGGCGGTGACGCCGCGGGTGGCGAGCTGGTCCTGCGCTCCGGCATTCTGCACGCCGGGAGCAAGAGCGATGAGGCCGATGATGCTGAGACGCCCATTGAGCGGTGTGTTCTGAATGGCCTGGCTATCGACGACCAATCCAATTGAAGAATCGGCGGTCTGGATGACAGGTGCAACGCTGCTGACGGTTACGCTCTCGTTCTGAGATCCGAGCTGGAGTTGAGCGTTCACCTGGGCGACCTGGTCGATTGCAAGGGTCAAATGCTCCTGGATGAAGCTCTTGAACTCGGCCTTGTCGATCTTGACGGTGTATTGGCCTGGGGGGAGCTGTGGAACGGTGAAAGAGCCCACGTCCGACGAGGTCACAGTATGGACGGCATTCGTCTCGACCTGGGTGACGGTGACGGTTGCGCCGGGGATGGATGCGCCAGTGGAATCGGTTACCGTGCCGGTAATGGAACCCGTAATACCCTGGCCGAAGGCGGCGGGAAGCAGCATACCGATTGTCATGAGCCAAAGACATACGTGTACCGCAAGCCGTATCGCTCTTTTGCCCACCTTTTGCGAGATCACTTGGTCTGGCTTCTCCGTAAAATATTTCATCTTGCTCCTCTCAACTGGCCGGTTCTTTGAAGAGTCCCGTGCCATTCCTGTGAATCGCGCTTCATCCTTAACTCTTAGTGAGTCAAAAAAATGCTCTGATTCAGGTGGAAGTCATGCTGCCTATCCGCACGGACGACGAGCAAGTCAATTTACAGTGAGAGTGAAGTAAGAACTGTGTAAGAAGATCGCTTTTATCCGGTTTCAAGCCGTTCGTTCCTTAGCGAGCGGCTGGTAAACCGCTCATTTCAAAACTCAGGGTGCCCCGTCGGTGATTTCTGTATGAAGCAGTCATGGGCGATGGATCGGCACACCATTCAATTGGATCTACTTGATGTAAAACCTTCCTTCCTCCGCTCCCGGGGCATGGATATGAAGTCAGGAACCGACTCCGTAATATAGCTGGCCCTCGTCGCTGGATTAAAGGGAGTTAATCGAGGGTGTGGGAGACCTGTTCATCGCCGTGGAGGGTATCGGACACATGATCTTCAAGAGATATGTATCCATATTAAAGATAGAACCTCAGCGCCCGGCGTCCTTGCCCTTCCCGGTAGAGCTTTCGGGGCGCCGGGAGCTTTGGACGGACGTGCTAACGCTATCGTTGGTGCACTCTGGAAGCCACAATTTCGGTATGAAGCGTCGTCCCAACCAGTCGCGAGGAGGCAAGGACGAGTTCAAAGTAGGGGAAGTGGCCGGTTGGCATCCTCTGCCGAATCTGAGCAAGCCCCTCGGGTGAGGTGATGAAGTCACCGGCAGCCCTGGTCGCCTGAGAGTCCACTCCGGAGATGATCAGCACATAGCGTTGGTCTGTCAGATTCGGGAGAAAGGAGACGACACTATAGCTTCGGTTGGGGTCCCGGCCAGTCTCATAGACGGCTTCCTCGCCTGGCTGCGGTTTTCGATTCACAATAAACGAGCGTTGGATGCTGGGGTCGTAGTCCAGAAAGAAGTTCATGCGATCTCGGTAGAGATCAACCCATGGGTTCGACTCGCGTCCGCCGATGAGAATGACGTTATCGGCTTTGATACTCTCCGCCGTATAAGAACGGGCAGATGCCAGTTTCAGAGCGGACGAGTAGCCATCCAGATCCATAAACCGCTTCGCCGCCTGAAAGTCCCCGATGCTGCCGTTATTGCGTTCCAGTATGTGCTTCAGGGCCGATTTCGTTCCAGGCGGCAACCCCGGTTGATCCGCGAGATTCATGTACTTATAGTCGAGGTAATCGTCCAGCGAAATGGTTTGCCCCAGAATGTCCTCGGCCAAAGCGAAGGACGTGTCAGCCGTAACGATATCGATTCGATCACCCGAAGAGAAGAAGTCAGCCCAAAGCGAGTCTTTCAGAGCGTCCGTCTTCCACGGTTGCAACTGAACCGCCAGCCGGTGGTTCTGCCATAACAACAAGCCGCAGACAAAGACCGCTATCGACAGTGCGATGAGCACAGGCGTGAGATGCTTCCGCGCCACAGGGAGAGCGGCGACCGGAGTGGCTTCAGGAAGATCGAGTGCGCTCGGTGGAGTTGCAGGAGAAGCTTCAGTCGCCGGCGGCAGTAGCGCAGGAGTCTCCAGCGTCTTCGCCGTAGCAGTGGAGCGTAGAAAAAAGATCGGCAGGTAGCCGCCTCGGGGAATCTCGATCGCAATCGTTTCGTGAGATCCCTCTTCGCTGAAGTAGTGGATCAGCCGCTTGCGCAACTCCGAGACGTTGACCCGAACAATGTTGTCGAGGCCTGTATCGTAATCTTCGGGGCGGCCAAACACCGCTGCGCCAATCATCTGTTCCCGTATGGTATGCGATGGAAAGTCCTGAGCATGCTTTCCAATGTATTCGAGCAACTCGCGCAACCGCGAAGCGCGTTTCAACTCCCGGCTATTGATTACCCGTTCAAGCAGCTCCTTACACTCTAAGGATCTTGGGTCCAGTTGTATTACTTCCGGGGTAACCGTAGACACTTCGCCTCCCACAGACTGATTGGAAGCTCTCATTTTATCTCGCAGTCATCTAAACTGCGGCGCCTCTCGGACACCACACGTCGCGTTGTATCCATAAGCATGTTCTTCCGGAAGAGGATCAAGAGAAAGACGCACTATTAAGTGATTGACGAAGGAAAACATAACGATTGAGTGCAGGTTTTTCGTTGTAAATGATTGCAATAAATAGGCTTAACGGCGAAGGGACGGACGGAGGTTTTACGTTGTCCGGGTACCTTCCACTATCAATGCCTCCGCCTTGCGCTTGGACAATGGATCAGTGGTCGTCGCTCGCGACTCTGACTTTCACTATGCTTTATGGGCTGGATGCTGGAAGTACGATAGTAGTCAGCTCTGCAACTCTTCAAGAGAGGTACAGAATATTCATCTTGCTGTAATCAATGCTTTGGCAGCAGAATCCTATACTCTCGGCTATGCAAGATCGAGAGTTGAGCTTTAGCTCCTTCAATGGAGCGAAAGATGGCGTACTTATCGTGGCTCTGGATGGGCCATTGCTGCTCGGCAACATGTTCGACTTTCAGAGCGCGCTACGAGATCTGAAGCCGCCGTGCCTCATTCTTGATCTAAGCAACGTTCCCTACATGGATTCTGCCGGTCTGGGAGTGCTGATGAATTATTACGTTTCGGCACAGAACAATCACCGCGAGCTTTTGGTCGTGGGAGTCAACGAAAGAATCCAGGCCTTGCTGGAGATGACCAAGGTCGATAAGATCCTCAGGCTATACCCGTCATTGGAAGCAGCAGAGGCTGTCTCGTAGTTAGGGTTGCTCGTCATCTGTGATTGAGCGGGACCATCCGAACGGCTAAGGTCAGCGATGGGCGATGTATCATGGGCGGGTGTCGAAACCAACCGAAACATTGCCCGCTCTGCAAGTTCCTGAGACCGCCGAACTCTCGCGTGTCGATCGCCGTGAATTTATCAAAACCACTTCTCTGGCTGCCGGGGCGCTCGCGTTTGGCTCGCCTGCGCTTTTGCGCGGACAGAATCTGAACAGCAAGCTGAACATTGCCTGCATTGGAATCGGCGGGAAAGGCCGAAGCGATACAGATGCCTGCGCAGGCGAGAACATCGTCGCGTTGTGCGATGTGGATTCAGGCTCCGTGGCTTACGAGACGCAGACCCAAAAATATCCGAGCGCGAAGTTCTATAAGGATTTTCGGGAGATGTTCGATCAGATGGGCGACCGGGTCGATGCGGTGACGATTTCGACGCCGGACCACATGCATGCGATTGCAGCGTCGATGGCGATGAAGCGGAAGAAGGCGGTGTTCTGCCAGAAGCCGCTGACGCAGACGATCTATGAGGCACGCTATCTGCGGAAGATGGCGCACGAGAGAAAGATTGTTACGCAGATGGGCAATCAGGGCAGCGCCTCGGACGGTTTGCGCCGCGCGGTGGAGACGATTCAGGACGGGCTCATTGGACAGGTACATGAAGTCCACGTCTGGACGAACCGGCCGATCTGGCCGCAGGCGATGGACCGTCCAGCCGGAGAAGACCCGGTTCCTGCGAGCCTGGATTGGGACATGTGGATAGGGCCTGCTCCCATGCGGCCCTATAAGGGCAGCCGCGAACCAAAGGGGCGTGATGGAATTTATGAGCCGTTTAACTGGCGCGGCTGGCAGGATTTCGGCACCGGCGCACTGGGCGACATGGCCTGCCACACAGTCAATGTGCCGTTTCGCGCTTTAGATCTCGGTTACCCAACGGAGATTGAAGCGATGCCTTTCGGAAAGATGAACAAGGAATCGTATCCCGTCGGCTCCAAAATCCGCTTCGCTTTTCCCAAGCGTAAGGGCCACATTCCCCTCGAACATCCGCACCTGTTCCACCACGACAGAAAGATCGAGCACGATCCGGTGACTCTCTTCTGGTACGACGGTGGACAGCCTAACCCTGCGCTTCGTGGAGGCCATGACCTGACGAACAAGCCGCCGGTCGAGCTGACTGCCGACATCCTTGCGTTGCAGGGCAAGATTCCCGACAGCGGCTGTCTGATGATCGGCGACGGAGGCACAGTCTTTTCACCGGACGACTACGGGACGAATTTCTTCATCAAGCTGAAGGGCGAAGAGAAGTTCGTTAACTATCTCAAGCACCCGGCGATGGCGCAGTATCCGGAGCGGATTCCTCGCAACCCTCATCCGGGAAATCTGGTGCAGGCGCACGCGCTGGAGTGGATCACGGCGATCAAAGAAAACAAGCCGGAGATGTGCTACTCGCGCTTTGATGTCGGCGCGCGTCTGACGGAGATCATGCTGCTGGGCTGCGTGTCGTTGCGTACCGGCCAGAAGATCGAGTGGGACGGGCCGAAGATGGTTGCGAAAAATTGTCCGCAGGCGGCACCGTTTATACGGCGGCAAGACCGTTCCGGGTGGGCCCTTTCCTGATGTACTTATCCTCGGCAAAAACGAACAGGCGTTGGCCTGAGAATTACTGTTCGAAATAAATGGGAACAGCATGTTGATCCGAATGCTTAGGTCACATTCATACTTTCAGGACTGCTGACTGAAAAAACGATGCCTACTTCCTTCCGGAGATCCGGCTGGAGCCTGATGCTTGGTTTCAAGGAGACGAAGATACCTCTCTGGGGCGGGATATGGGTTCAGATCGCAAAAGGTCAGTCGGCTCGACTATTATCCTGACAGGAAGAAATTGTGATTGATTCGAATTCCATACCCAATCAAGAGCCATCTCCAGGAGTCGAAGCGCCCCTACGGATGGTCGATGAGCGAATGGAACTCCTGCAACAGGTCTTATCTTCGCGCACCTTCGCTAAATCTGTGCGGCTCGCTCGGTTTCTCGAATTCATCTGCTTACGCACGATTGAGGGCAACTCTCGAGAGCTCAATGAGCAGCAGATTGGCATTCACGTCTTTGCACGGTCACCGGCGTATAGCGCCTCGGATGACAGCATTGTCCGGACACAAGCGCGACTGCTTCGCCAACGACTGGAAGAGTACTTCGAGCATGAGTGCCCAACCTGTCCTGTCGTGATCTCAATTCCAAAGGGCGGGTACGTTCCGATCTTCGAGCCGCGAAACAATGCTCCAAAAGCTCCTGTTCCCGCTCCCGGATCGTCCACAAAGACAGACGAATCTCAAGTAAGTTCTTCGGTTCTGGGAAGCAGGGAACAGACCCCCGCTGATAGGAAGCATGGTCGGCGCTGGATATATGGCGCCACTGCCGCAGGAGGAACAGCAGTTCTTCTCGGACTGCTAGCCTTTTATTTCTGGTTCGGTAGTCGGAATCAGGGGCCATCCGAGGCGCTCTGGTCAAGCATCTTTAACAGTGGGCGTTCCGTTGTTATCGTTCCATCGGACGATGCTCTGGTTCTTTTTGAAGAGCTGACGCAGGCCGCAGTTCCTCTCGACGAATATCTCAGCGGAAGCTACTTGGAGAAGTCAAACCTTCCGCATGCTGGAACGACGACTCTCACGTCGGACTGGTTTGCCGCTCACCAGTACACAAGCAGTGCAGATCTGAACCTCGCCATGCGATTGAGCCGATTGCCCGAGGCCGGTAAGGCGAAAGTAGAGGCACGCAATGCGCGCGTCTTACGGATCGACGACCTCAAGAGCAACAATGTGATTCTGATCGGCGGAATTGGAGCTAATCCCTGGGTTGGACTGTTCTCTGATCGTCTGAACTTCGATGTCAACTATGATTGGAAGTCCTCGGAAGGGTATGTCTTAAATAAGCATCCTGCGAAGGGGGAAGCCCCGATCTATCGGGACGCTATCTCCGCTGATGGGACCCGGCGCAGTTATGGTGTGCTTGCCTTCCTTCCGGGAATCGAAGATAACGGGCAGGCGTTGCTCTTTGAGGGAACTGGTATGGCAGGGACAGAAGCGGCGGCAGACTTTCCCTTTAATCCCATCTCATTTCGAAGTTTTGCTCAACAGATCGGAGCCACCTCGGGCAAGACGCCGTACTTCGAGGCTCTGATTGAAACGACAAGCATCGCGGGTAATGCCCCTGAGGCGCGCCTGGTGGGCTATCGCTTGATCAAACCCTAATCCTCTGGGGGTTATTTTCTTTCATTCTATTGATGGATGGCTTATCGGTCGGGCGACTTAGCTCATCCTTAATCAAGATACGTCTCACCATATTTTTCTCTAATTAAGTGAAAAACCATATTAAAAACATCGATTTGACGGTGAAAAGCGGGTCGGAAACGGTGAAATTGCTTCACAGCCCTAAATGGGAAGTGAATACTCGGCACATCGAGGCACTCTTCCATTCATGTGGACACGACGTAAATTTATCGAAGCTTCCTGTGCTGGTGTAGGGGTAGCACTGGCTACAGTCGACCTGGATGCGACGACGCGAGAGTCTGCCGGCCAGGCACGTCCACGAGCCACCCGCCCAACCTATTCTTCTCAACAGACAGCAGTATCGTCTGCCCGTGGTGTACTCACCCGTCAGCTTGGAGTACGGGCGGCCGAGTTCGATCTGGCATGGATTCCGCTCGCCGAGGGTAGGGAGGTCTATGAGATTGAAGCAACGGCAGGACGTGTAAAGGTCTCAGGGAGCAGCGGGAGTGCTCTCTGTCGGGGAGTCTATAGCTATCTCCGGGAAGCCTGCAATGCCATGATTACCTGGAGTGGACGCCATCTGGAACTCCCTTCCACCCTGCCGGAGTTCGCTCATCGACGCGTTGCCTGCCCCTACAAGTTCGTCCAATATCTGAATCCTTGTACCTACGGTTACACGATGGCGTTCTGGGACTGGGCACGGTGGGAGCGCGAACTCGACTGGATGGCTCTGCACGGCATCAATATGCCGCTCGCCATGGAGGGGCAGGAGGCGATATGGCAGAGAGTATGGCTTTCGCTCGGACTGACACAGGCGGAGATCAACCAGTTTTTCGTCGGTCCCGCTCATCTGCCATGGCACCGCATGGGCAATATCGACAACCTTGATGGTCCACTGCCGCAGAACTGGATCGACGAAAAATGTGTCCTTCAGGGAAAGATTCTTGACCGCATGCGTGAACTGGGAATGAAGCCAGTAGTCCCAGCCTTTGCCGGATTCGTTCCACAGGGTTTCAAGCGGCTACATCCCGATGTCGAGACCTTTACGCTGCTCTGGCTGCCGGAGGAGTTCAAGACAATCCCGCGCAGCACCAGGACATTCATTCTTCATCCCGGTGAGGCGGCTCTCTATCAACAGATCGGCAAGAAATTTATTGAGGAGTACAAAGCCGAGTATGGCGAGGTCGAATACTACCTCGCAGACACCTTTAATGAGCTTGCCGTGCCGGTCAGCGAGGACCATCGTTATGACGACCTCGAGCGTTTCGGACGAACGATCTTCGAAGGCATACAAGCTGGTGATCCAAATGGCACATGGGTTATGCAGGGCTGGCTCTTTGTCTACGACTCCGCATTCTGGGACAACCCGTCGGTTGAAGCTCTACTGAGAGGTGTGCCGAACGATCGCATGTTGATCATCGATTACGCCAATGACCTCGCGCCTTCTGTACGCGGCAAATATGCTCCCGGTCAATGGAAGCTGCAGAAAGCGTTTTTCGGCAAGCAATGGATCAACGGTATGGCCCATACCTTTGGTGGAAACAACAACATCAAGGGGAATTTGGAACTTATGGCGACAGAGCCCGCAGCCGTATTGGCGAGCGAGCAGCGGGGAAATCTGGTCGGATGGGGCATGTGTCCTGAAGGAATTGAGAACAATGAGGTTGTATATGAGTTGATGACCGACGCTGGATGGCGCAGCGAAGCGATCGACCTCACTGTGTGGATTCCCCAATATTGTATGGCGCGTTACGGTGCTTGTCCTGCCGCCATGCATCAAGCCTGGACGTTACTGCTTGAGAGTGCCTACAGCGCTCATATCTGGATGACAAAGCAGGCATGGCAGGCAGAGCCCGGCGACCACCCGGTTGCGGCCTCAGTCGATGCGGGGCCTGCATTTGAGAAGGCTGTAGAACTTTTTCTCTCCTGCGCGCCGGAGCTATCGCACAACGAACTCTATCGCAACGATCTTATCGAGCTGGTGGCTCAGGCTGTGGGTGGACATGTCGATCAGGCGCTGGCGTTGGCAGTTCAGGCAGCCGATGCAAAACAACACGCAGTCTCGGATGAGAATGCTGCGCGTGCTATCTCGTGGATGAACCGCATGGACGCCCTGATGAATCTGCGTCCAGATCGTCGCCTGGAATCGTGGACACAGGCCGCGCGCTCATGGGCCAGGAGCGACGATGAGGCCGCCTACTATGATGAAAATGCGCGACAACTTATCACCACGTGGGGATGGCCGGAGCTCTCGGACTATGCCTCCCGCGTCTGGTCCGGGCTTATCCGCGATTACTATGCCGCACGTTGGTCGGCGTACTTCAAGAGCCGCCGCTCAGACAGCAGGTTCTCGCTCGATCTGTGGCAGCAGACCTGGCTGTCGTCACCCTATCGTCCGAGCGCTCCCATGCCGGTGCCAGATTTGATCACCGACTCGCAAAAGCTGCTCGAAGAATGTCGCTGCTATGTCACATCGTAGAGAAGGAGAGGAGGTATCTATGTCGCTCGGCTCTGAAACACTGCATCTCGCGCCCAAGCCGTCATCGCGCCTTCTATCGATCGATGTCATGCGCGGCATCACGATTGGGTTCATGATCCTCGTCAACAATAACGGTCAGAACAATCTGGCCTACCGTGCGATGAACCACTCTCCATGGAACGGATTTACACCCACCGATCTGGTCTTCCCCACGTTTTTATTTATTATGGGTGTCTCGATTGTGCTCTCCTTTGGCGCTCGCAAAGCACAGTCCACCCCGAAGAGTGAGCTCCTGCTTCACATCCTGCGGCGCTTTGTTTTGCTGGTGCTGCTGGGCCTTGTAGTAAATGGATTCCCCTACTTTCATCTCCACACCTTGCGAATATATGGTGTGCTGCAACGCATCGCAGTCTGCTATCTGTTGGCCAGTCTGCTGCAGTTGCTGACGGAGCGCATTGCGCCGCGGGTCGCACTCTTTGTGCTCGCGCTTGCAGGGTATTGGGTTCTACTGCGCTGGGTTCCGGTACCCGGCCACGGCATGCCAGGTAGAGATTTTCCTCTACTCGATCCGGATATCAACCTCGTTGCCTATGTCGACCGGCACATCTTTCCTCATCGTCTCTTCGAAGGTACGCGTGATCCGGAGGGTCTGCTAAGCGATATTCCTTCGTTCGCCAGCACGTTGTTGGGGATGATTGCCGGTTGGTGGCTGAAGAGTGTGCGCCCATCCTTCGACAAAGTTAAGTGGTTGGCGATCGGCGGTGTGTTGCTGCTTGCAGCGGGGCTGCTCTGGTCGCAGAGTCTTCCAATCAACAAAAAGCTCTGGACGAGTTCGTACGTTCTCTACGCAGGAGGCTGGAGTGTTTTGATCCTGACCGCATGTTATTTTGCACTGGAGATCAAACAGTGGAGAGGGCAATGGACCTATCCGTGGGTGGTCTTCGGCACCAATGCGATCACGGCATACGTTCTCTCTGAACTACTTTCCTCTGCCGTCGCAGTCTTTCATGTCAACTCAAATCAGTCATTGCAACAGTTCGTCTACTCCGGCTTCTTCTACCACATAGGGACGCCCGCATTTGGCTCGCTCGTCTACTCGATCCTCTTCGCGGCGATCTGCTGGATACCGGCATGGTTACTTTATCGCAAACGCATCTTCATTAAGCTCTAGTACTTAGCATCTCTACCTCGGCCACTTAATGCATTATTTGCAAAATCAATCGAAGACCTTACACAAAGTTGGAAGGAGTTCTACTACATGACGAAACTTCTAAAGATCCTATGTTTGATAGCAGTCGTTGTCTTTGGCGTTAGTCTGACGGCAACGGCTCAGAGCACGTCTGCACAACTCACCGGAAAGATTACCGACGCGAGTGGCGCTGTGGTCCCTCATGCTCGAGTGACCGCAAAAAACACCGGCACCAACCTCACGAAGACTGCTGAAAGTAATGATGTTGGAGTCTATTCCCTCGTTTCGCTCCCGCCTGGTGAATATTCCTTGACCACGGAAGCTCAGGGTTTTGCTACCCGCATTCAGACCGGAATCGTACTCACCGTTGCGCAGGCTGCAACTCTGGACATTGCGCTTCAGGTTGGAGGCACGCAGGACACCGTTACCGTCAATGGCGGAGCAGAGCTTATCAACACAACCACGGCGGAGATCAGTCAGGTGATTGGCGAAGACTCCATTAAGGATCTACCGCTCAACGGTCGAGATCCTTCGAGCCTTGTGAATCTTTCGGTTGGAGTTACCAACGAACTGGTCTCGCAGGCATCGACCCTGCCGGGTTCTAATTCGTTTCCACTTGAATCCGGTGCTTCTGCGGGCGGCCAGCGTCAGGGCAGCACATGGTATCTTCTCGACGGCGTAGCCAATATGGATACGTTTGCCCTGCTCGCCGCACCTTTTCCAAATGCAGACGCGACGCAGGAGTTTCGTGTCATCTCGAATAACTTCGATGCACGGTACGGCTTCGCACCCAGCGCTGTCGTAAGCATCCAGACCAAGTCGGGCACAAATCAGTTTCATGGCGGAGCATTCGAATTTATTCGCAACAACGACCTGAATGCATCGAACTGGTTTAGCGGCGCCGTCGATCCTCTTAAGCGCAATCAGTTCGGTGGTTATGTCGGCGGTCCCATCTTCAAGGACAAGCTCTTCTTTTTCACAAACTATCAGGGAACGAGAAGCAGCTATCAAGCTTCCACAAACTCAACCTACACTCCGACGCAAGCCATGCTCAATGGAGACTTCAGCGCAGTTCCGGCTGGCGATCTTGACGGTCCGCTTGCGGGAGTCTTCCATACTGTGAATGGAAAGCCGAACCAGGTCGATCCCAAGCTCTTCAGCCCCGGTGCTCTTGCCATTGCAAAATCATTGCCACTTGGGCAGGCTCCGTCGACAGGTTTGACTAACTACGGTTCTCCTGCGCAGAAGTTTACCTACAACGAAAATACAACGCGCTTTGACTACACGATCAATCCAAATCAGCGCGTCTTCCTGCGCAGTTTTACTTATCTCTATAACCAACCTGGTGCATCAATCCCGGGAGATATCCTCGCTGGCGTCAATGGTCAGGATGGAACGTATCTCAACCTGGTCGCTGGCCATACCTGGACGGTTACACCGACTTTGCTGAATAGCGCGACACTCTCCTGGGCAGAGATTGACTTCTCCACCGGCACCATCGAGAAAGACGCGGGTGGCAGTCCGATCTGCCTTTCCAGATACATCAATGTATCGGACCCAGTAGGGCAGTGCTATATCGGTGGCCTGTCTGCGTTTGATGGCAATGTGCTTTATGGTGGTGGACTCGGCTTCAACGCCTTCACCGGCAACCCGAACGACACCCGCCGTCGTTACTGGTGGTTTACCGATACGGCAACCAAGACGATCGGCAAGCATACGCTTACCTTTGGAACAGACATCATGCATCGCTATGGCTTTGAGTTCTATGGCGGCAGTGTCAATCCTAACGTCAGCTTCAACGGCCAATTTACGGGCTTCCCCTTGTCGGACTTCCTGCTGGGATACCTAAGCAGCATGAGTCAGGGAGCTGGAGAGAGCGGTAGCGAATCTGGCTACATGATCGGGCTCTATGCGCAGGACCAGTTCAAACTACTCTCGAACCTAACTCTCACAGCCGGCCTGCGTTGGGATCCAAACTTTCCGCTTCAGGTCGCCGGCGGTCGCGGCGCAGCCTTCGTTCCGGGGCAGCAGAGCACGCGATATCCCAATGCTCCGCTCGGCCTAGTTTTCCCAGGAGACCATGGCATCAACAATGGCCTCATGCCGACCACCTATGGTTACTTCGAGCCTCGTATCGGTCTAGCGTGGCAGGTACATCCCGATACGGTCGTCCGTGCTGGCTTTGGTCTCTTCACCACTCCACTAGAAGATGCTTTCTACAATCACGTTTGGGATACGGCCCCATTTGCGCCTTCGTATGGGCTCAATGGAGGTGCTACAACGCCATTATCCTTCGACAATCCCTGGAGCGGCTTTACCTCTACAGGAGGCAAAAGTCCGTTTCCGCCATTCGCCTCACCCTCGCAGCTTCCTCCTTCTAATGCTGCGTTCATTACACCTCTTGCTGTTCCTGCGGTATTCTCCAGCAACTTTAAGTTGGGCATCACTCAAAGCTGGAATCTCTCGCTCGAACAATCATTCGGCAAGCAGTTTGTCCTGCATATGGCATATGTAGGGTCAGAGTCCTTCCATCAGGCGACTACGGTGGACCAAAATCCTGGAGGCTTTGTCTGCCCTCCTGGTGTGCCTGCGAACCCCAACACCTGTAATGACGTACGATCCACCTATACGAACTTTGCCCAGATTATTCAGGTGCAACCTGCGGCAACCTCCAGCTATAACGCGCTTCAGGTTGGCGTGGAAAAGCGTTTCTCGCATGGTCTTCAATTCCAGTCCAACTTCACCTGGTCACATGACACGGACGTAGGCGGTTCAGGCGATCCATCCTTTGAATCCAGCGTCAGTGATCCCCATAATGTTGGCCACGACTACGGGCCGTCGAGTCTGAATTATCCCGTTGTCTCCGTATCAAACCTGGTCTACAGATTCCCTCTGCTGGCCCACAAAAATGCTTTGATCAAGAACACCTTAGGTGGTTGGGAGATCTCCGGTCTCTATACCGCACAGTCCGGGCCTCCTTTCACCATCAACGGAGGACAAGGCAACAACAACTCTGGATTTCTTGTAGGTCAGGATCGTGCAGATGTTGTTCCCGGTCAGCCCCTCCAGGTTCGGCAAGGTGGTAAGAGTCACTGGGTTAACCAGTACCTCAATCCTGCTGCATTTACGAACAACGCGTATGGCACCGCTGGAAACTCCAAAAAGTTCTCGGTCCAGGAGGCTCCAATCAGCACTGCTGATCTGGCAGTGATCAAGAACTGGAGCATCTATGACCGCTATAAGATTCAATTCCGTTGGGAGGCTTTCAATGCATTGAACCATCCCAGCTTTGGCCAACCGGATTCCAACCCTGGTGACTCAAACTTCGGCCAGATCACATCGATTGGATCCGTAGCCCCGCGCGTTATGCAGGGAGGGCTAAAGTTCTCCTTCTAAGGATGGCAAGCAGTACGCCACTACAGAATTGATATCTAGTTCTGTAGTGGCGTAAATCGTGAACTTCTGGACAAGCAGAACACCGTGGCAGAGTAAAAGGCCGTTCGGGAATGGACCTCCCTCTAAAGGGAGGTCCATTTAATCTCCACAAGGCGTCTCGCCGCAAGCAACTGCCTTCAACAAATGATCCGCGAGTGCAACTCGATTGCATTTCAACGGAGCAAAAATCACACGTGCCACTGCGCGAATCGAAGCGTATTCCGAAGCACATGCAAATCATCTATTTGTTATGGTCTCTACTGGTCGAGATATTCGTACTCCGATTTGCGGTGCACTTCGACGGATGCGGGTTTCGTTCGAAGAGATTGGGCTATGCTCGACAATCTCGATACCGTAACCTTCGAGCGCGGCAATCCGGCGGGGATGATTGGTTAGCAGATGGATACGGCGAAGATTGAGGTCGAGCAGAATCTGAGCTCCGACTCCAACTTCACGTTGTATGTGTCGGAGATACTCAGGGCTGGTAAAATTTTCTTCTTCGCGGTGGAATTGCATCTTATTAGTACCTTGGTCGTTTTCAAACGAAAACCCGAGCGAATTTTGATGCAGATATATCAGAGCTCCGCGTCCTTCATCGGCAATTCGTTGCAAGGAGATGCGAATATAAGAAGCGCATTCGCACGACGAAGCGTGAAATACATCTCCAGCAAAACAATGAGTGTGCATTCGAACCAACGTCGGCTCATCTGAGCAACTTAGGTCACCATGTACCAAAGCCACATGCGATTCTTCATCGAGATCGGAACCGTAAGCAATCATTGAGAACTCGCCAAACTCGGTTTGTAAAACAGCTTTTCCTTTGCGATAGACACAGCGCTCATGGGCCATTCGGTGGCGAATCAATTCCGCGACTGTGATCATCTTTAGGTCATGCTCTCTGCAGAAATCTATAAGATCCGGCACTCGTGCCATAGTCCCATCATCGTTCATGATTTCGCAAATCACACCTGCAGGGGTCAATCCGGCCAGCCGGGTTAAGTCCACTGATGCCTCGGTTTGCCCGGCACGGACGAGCACTCCGCCGTTTTGTGCTCGGAGAGGAAACACATGTCCTGGACGGCCCAAGTCGGAAGGACATGCCTGAGGATCGATTGCACATCGAATTGTCTCGGCCCGGTCGTAGGCGGAGATGCCTGTAGTGACACCTCGCCCCAGAGCATCGATAGACTCTGTAAATGCAGTGCCGAAACGTGCCGTGTTTTGTGCGCTCATCGGCTGAAGCTGGAGATAATCCAGACGCTCCGGGGTCATCGCTAGGCAAATCAGCCCACGGCCGTACTTGGCCATAAAATTGATTGCTTCCGGAGTGATCATTTCCGCCGCCATGGTGAGATCGCCTTCATTTTCGCGGTCTTCATCATCAACAACCACAACCATTCGTCCCGTACGGATCTCCTCGATAGCTGTTTGGACGTCAGTAAACGGAAAGCGTGTATCCATGAGATGACCTCGGTTGCAGCAGAAGCTGGCGAAGCATAAGAGGAACTATCTGACTCCTGTTTCTTGTGCTATATCAGCGCATTGCTGTGTGCCGATGCAGTTAGCCATCAGCTAACAAGCAATGTAGTACGCAGAAGAATAGGAGTTGTCAGCGTGCTGTCATTCGATTGTCACGGAGGAGAGACGCTAGAGTTGAACTATTCAATGTCGATTTTGTGCGGGTGTAGATATAGCAATTGTGGCCGAGGCGTCTGAGAGGCAAATAATACTAAATTCTGGATCGATAAAAGGTGCGACATCAATAGGTTGATCGGGCATCTGGAGTGTAGGCTTTACCATACATGTTGGAGTGGGGTATGGTTCCGGCACCGGCTATGGGAGCATTAATCACTCCGAGGTCGACCATATGAGTAGAAATATGTATAGGACGACTTAAGCCTTCAAGGAAAGACTGAGGTACGCTCTCAATCCACACATGTAATTTATAGTCTCCGGGTGGGATACCGCGAAGCAGAACTGAATCTTGTGTGTCAGCCGCTGCGTAAAGTGGGGTATCGAGAGCTATGACGACAGCACTCATCTCCGGATGAATATTGCAGAAGATATAGGAAACACCTACCTTTGAAAAAGTTACCGACTTACTTGAGCCGGCCTCGTAGAGGCCCAAATCGAATCGCTTACCTTCGAAGAGCGAGAAGACGTTATGAAAGAACGGGTCTTCATTTGGAAAGTTAACCACGCTGCCAGCAGGAATCACCTGAAGGTGGGGGAAAAATATGCGGTTCTTTTGGAGTAGGGTGTAACGACTGTGAGGCGGGAAAGGAAGGGCGGGCGTATTTGCCAGCGGCTCCAGCCAGATTACAGCCGGTGCAGCGAGATGCTTCCCGGGCAGGGAAGAGGTAATGCGAAGGCGCAATTCCGCAGGTTGGCTTGTTTCAGGGCGATTCTGAGCGTACACAATCCCGAACGCCAACATTGCAGCGCAGAACGTCCATTCTCTGACTCTCTTTTTGTTCTTCAAAATTTATATCCCGCTCCCAGACCGATGATGTTGCTGCTAGCTGAAGGGCCGGCAACCGGAGAACTCTCGAGATGCCGATACTCCAGTGAAAACTGTAAGTAGGCGCTTGGACTATAAATTACATTGCCAGTATAAGTGTGGCTTCTGGCAAGTCTCTGGTACATGCTATCGGCGGCGATGGTATAACGCCGCAACTCATTGGTGAAAGCGTTGTCGACTCCGAAAGCAGCATTGAATTCCAACCGTTCGGAGATTCTTTCCTTTAATTGTGCCCACCCTCCCACATCGTCTAGTGGCCGGAAGTAGTAACCGCCCGTGTCGGGATCGATGCGGTAGGCGAAATCTTTGTAAGCTCCGCCTCCAACTCCACCGAGAGCCTGTCCACGATAGAAGCTTCCGGAAAACTTCAGACGAGCAGGCAGAAAGAGGAGAGCATCGAGGGTTCCCGCCCAAGAATCGTAGCCGTGCCCCAGTACACTGGAATAGTGAGGTGCGAAATATCCGCCTACACCAAAATGACTACGATCTTTGTCGTTATTCACTGCCGGTCCTTGAAGTGCAATACGCGCCTCGACACCGGGCCATCGGCTTTGCTCTGCATTGTTAGGAGGAGTTATGGTCGATGTACCGGAGATGGGTATAGGCGGTGACAGAGGAGCGTCGCCGACATCGATCAACGCAGCTTGCAGCCGAATATTTAGAGAATCGGACGGTCCGAAATCCTGGGTTATACCGACTTGTGGGTTCCACGTCCAAAGATTGCCGGACCAAGCGAGAGCTGGTATAGCTATGGCTGTCAGCGAAGTTGGAGTATCGGGGCTAAAGATCGGATGATCCAGCGCGAAATAGGCTTCCGTATGCCGCCATTGCAGACCTGCGTGAGCGGTATGAAGGCGGAGCAGAGTGCTATTGGCGTTATAGTAACCAGAATAAGCTGTCGTGGAGGAATTGCCGGATACCGGACTACCGTCGAAATCCACTCGTAGATCAGCATAGCTGCGAGCGCCAAACAAAGTAGGGCCATGGGCGTCGAGCCCGAGAACCGTTTGGCGCACAGAAGCGCCAGTGCTGCCGGATCCTGGAAGCGCTACTGTTGGCGTCGCCGCCATATCGACTGCGCCCGTATTCACAAAACCGTTCAACAACAACAGGCCGGTGACCTTTATCGGATACTTGGATTCACTCTCAACTTTTGATTGTTCCTGAGTCGCAATCTGAGATTCCTGCATTGCCTGGCGCTCGCGAATATCCTCGATCGCCGCAGAGGTGGCTTCGGGCTTGGCTTGTGACGACGTAGAAGAAGCAGAAGGTGATTGCGTACCAGCATTTGCTCCGCTTTGCGCCATTTGATGCTGCAATTCATTCAATTGCTTCCGCATTTCGTCCAATTGACGTTGTGACTGTTCCAATTGAGCCTGTGTGCGAGCCATGGCAGCAGTTAATGTCTGGATCTCCTGTGAGAGGTTTTCCTGAGTGGTGGCCTGTGCACAGACAACTTGTACTGGAATTCCGAAAACTATTAGGACGAAGGACAAGGCTTTCCAAGGGCCTCGAAGATCCAGACCGAAGCGTCGAGTTTGGTTATGTCCGCACATTCTCATCTGGGATTACCTGATCATGACGGTTATCTTCTGACGCAGGGAGTGTATTCTGCATTGGAACTTCGCGTGTCACCTTCATCTGGAAGATCGTCTCACCAGGACGGCTGCTAAGCAAAACGACGTTCCCTCCGTGTTCGATGGCAATACAGTGCGCAAGCGTAAGTCCAAGTCCTGTACCTTTGTGTTTTCCTTCACTCACGAAGGGGTCGAAAAGACTCTTGCGAATTTTCTCTGGAACGCCCGGACCGTTGTCTATTACATTGACGATAATTTGATGCTCTTGTGTCTCTAGCGCGATCACAACCTTGGCTGAGGCTCCTATATTGCGGACAGACTGGCAGGCGTTGAGTAGCAGATTCGATATGGCTCGCTCTATCTGCTTTCCATCTACGACGACGGCAGTTTCCGTAGGTTCGCCATAGTTTGTCGTCAGTGTCACCCCGTCCGCATCAGGATGAGCCCGGACCAGAGCCGTCGCCCGTTCGACCAGAGTTGCCATTAGCTCTGGCTGCCTCCTAACACTTGTACCGGTCCGGCTGAAGATTAACAGTGACTCAATCATGTCCGTTGTGCCATTCACGGCTGTTCGGATGTCTCCAAAGATTTCGGTGCGCTCCTTTGCGGAAAGACGATCAGAGGCGAGAAACTCCGAATTGGCGAAGATCGCGGCGAGATAATGCCGGAGATCGTGAGAAACGGAACTCGCCATTCGGCCTATTGTCGCAAGCCGCTCGGATTCGAGCACCTTCTGATTTGCTTTCTGAATTTCATTACGCATGCTGGCGAAGGCTGTGCTTAACTGCCGCACTTCTTGAGTACCGTGGCGAGGTACACGGTGCTTGACGTCCCCTGAACCAAACGCGCGAACACTCCGAGAGAGCTCTTCGAGCGGACGTGTCACCAACCGCGAAATAACAATCATCAGCATGGTGCCCGAAAGAAGAGCCAGAAGGCCAATGACAAGGACCATACGATCAATCCGGCTGATCGAGCGCTCTGCGGGTTCGAAAGATTTCAGAACGACCAACTGCAATGGCGATGTGGCAGTCGCGGAAAGATCCTCGGTGGCTGAGAGAAATTGAGCATTCCCTAGTTTCACTACAGCAGGTCTTCGGGATATGCCGGAAAGAGCGCTGGATTGCTTCGCCAAACTTGCCTGCACATCTGGCGTAAGCGTACTGGCTACGATTTGACCACCACTCAGAAAAGTCGCTTCTACCCCGGTTGGCTGGCTGATTTGTCGCACCGTGCGTTCAATAGAAACACCACTCAAAACATATCCCAATAGCGTTCCAGCTTGATCGCTGCCGAAATAGAGCGGGCGTATCGCACAGGCGTACAGTGATCTACCATCGATCAAATAGCGCTTCGTCGCAGAAGCCAGTAAAATCTTCATTCCTTGGCGAAGCGTATTATCGTCCGGAGCATTTCTTGCATAGGCTGCCACAACCCGTCCGCTTGGATCGGCAAGCATAAAGAGATCGGTACCACTGAGTTGCCAAAACTCGGCGGCTCCATCCTGAATCGTAAGATCGTCTCCACTAGTCATGAGTGCTTTCAGGGTGGGCAATTTTGCAAGGAGGGCATTCTCACGCTCCAGGGCTCCCAGCCTCTCGGCCTGCAGGTTCTGGAAGGCAACGACCGAGTGATCCAGATCCTGGGAGAAATCGTCTGTCACCTGCTCTCTCAACTGGTGGCGAATCAACAAAAGACTAGTTCCGGTCACAAGAGCGATCACTAACGCCATGGTGACGATAAGAAGCACATACGTTCGAAGGCCCTGCTTCTCTCGTGTGCGCGTTACTTGCCTGAGAGCTTCAGCTTCTGGACATTGGTCGGTATGAACGTCATGGGACAAATTTGTATCCTGCGCCATAAATTGTCAGCAGATGCTTCGGATTTGCTGAATCCGGCTCCAGCTTTTGACGTAACTTCAGGATCTGATTATCCACGGTACGGGTAGTTGGATAGAAATTATATCCCCAGACTTCATTAAGTAGAACATCGCGTGTGAGGACGCGTTCGGCATTTTCGGTGAAAAACTTCAGGAGTTTGAATTCGTGAGCAGTGAGAACGACAGGCCTCCCACTGCGTCGTACGGTCATTTTCTTAAAGTCAACTTCACAATCAGCGAAGCGGTAGATCGTCGGAGGTGCCGGCTTACGTTGTCTGCGGATGGCGGCCTGGACCCTGGCTGTGAGTTCCCTTGGGCTAAAAGGTTTAGTGACATAATCATCGGCTCCCAATTCAAGAAGCAACACTTTATCCGCGACTTCCGTAATTGCGCTGAGCACTATGATCGGAGTTTCAGTGGAAAGTCCCTTGAAAGTTTGACAGAGTTCTCGTCCGGAAATATTGGGAAGGATTAGATCGAGGATCACTGCGAGTGGATGCTCTCGGCGAAACAAATCCAGCCCGGTTTGACCGTCGCCCGCGACAATAGCGACATAGCACTCCTCAGTAAAGATCCTGCGCAGCACCTTTTGCATGCGAGGATCATCTTCAATGATAAGGATGGTGCCGAGGCTGACCGTCGGTAGGATTTCGTTTTGGGCTTCTGTTGTCAATTCCATCTCATGGACCATGATCTAGATCCTCATCATTCTATTCTGTCTGCAATTAAGCCCATTTCTGCTTAAAAGAACACAAAATTACAATCGGATGACAATTTAGAGATCTTGGATAGGATTTCGCTCTTGTTTGAGGTGCTTGTGCATGTATTTCGCCAGATCTAACCGTAGCGAATACTCAGTACGCTCATACACTGGCGTCAATCACGGAAATCAAAAGATATTTATCTTCAGCGAGCACCCACATTAGGGGTCATTAGCAAGCAATATTGCTTGCTAAAATAGCCGCGAGTAGCATGCCGTTGCCGAGATCTCTCACTTAAGTTGAATCTTCATTTACGATCGATAGATTCTGAGAAAATACCGCCGCAGGAAATTGCTGAACAGCCATATTCATGTAGCTTCGCTTCGGCGAGGTGCGCACATCTTCTACCTGAAAACTAATCATCACGACCGCCCAGAGTGGAAGCAGTAGATCAAACGGATTGGCTTCAGCCAGGCCACGAATGAGTATAAAAAGCAAGATGCTCTGAAAAAGAATCCTTATTGCCCCTGGACGAAGGCTGCGAATTTGTTGGTACAGGCTCCAATATACCTCCGCGAGTATGACGACACCCAGCACGCCATAGGCATAAAACTGCTGCAAAAATTCATTTTCTGCGTGTCGTGCTTCGAATAGATCTCCTCCAAAAGGAGGTACAATCTTCCACCACGAGTCAAAGCCGTGTCCTATCCACAAGGTCCACGGATGAGTCGACATTGCGCTCACAACATAAAGCCAGATGGCAGTACGGCCTGTAAGCGTCTCTGCTTGGTTGCCAGTGGTTGTATAGATATTGTAGTAATTTTCAAAAAGTTTCCAGAAAATGAGTATGAGCGCAATTGCAGTGGTCATAAGAAGAGCTTTTGTCTTCCGGTTAATGGAGCGATCTTTAATAACGAGAAAGCTTTCGCTCACTAGAAAGGCCACCAACGTTGTCTTGCTCAGGCTGCGAAACAGAGTAATTATGAGAAATGATTGAACGACCCGCCATTGCCCGTCTCTTTGACGCATGAGATATTGCGCAAAGAAAATCGCGAAGGCACAGAGATTTCCAATCTCATTTGTATTAAAAAACTGTTCATCTCCAAGTCGAAGATCGGCTTGAGCAGGCATGATCCACGCAACCAGCGCGAGACAACATGCACTCCATATAAATCCCTTCATGAGCGAATGAGACACTCTCAGTGTCGAGTCGCTGCGAAGGAGCAAAATCATAATCGTGGCGTCAGTGACGAGCCCACACCAATAGACAGTAGAAGTCGGCAGGGAAGCAGTATCGCTCCAAGTTAGGCTGCAACCAGAAATCAAAAGGAAAATAACACCCCAACGAATACTCGATAGCCTTAGCATAGAGCGAAACGTCGTGTGCATGGCGCCGAGCGAATCAAAACAGACTAGAGCAAGCAATAGCACTTCCAGGCCCAAATTTAGTCCAGTGCCTGCACTTGGCTCAATGGCTAAAAGGCGTACGGACATTAGAACAATACATAGACGGAAAGAGAAAAAAAAACCGACCGCAAATGCTATGCCATTGATTTGCCCGTATTTGACATTCTCTGCGTCCATGATTAAGTCGTTGCGACAACTCCTCACATGCAAATGACTCAGGCGAAGAATACATATCAGTGCGTGTAAATATCCGGTACTCCCTGGCTGCCGGCAGGTGGCAGATGACGTAGGAATACCACGATCGACCATAGTTCATCGTCACTCAGAGTTCCTTTGGAACCCGGCATTCCGGAGGGGCGAATTCCGTAGTCCATGATCCACTTCAGCTGTCCATCCGTATAACTCTGCACTTCTGGAGAAGTGAGCAGCGGAATGGGAGGGGATATGTGATCAACGAAGGGGACACCTGTGTTTTGGCCATCCATTCCATGGCAGGCAATGCAGTAATGCGAAAAAGCTTCCTTTCCATCGGCCCAGGTCTGTGATGTATTGGGCAAGGGGTTCTTTTGATTTTTGTTGCCGATGAAAAAGTGATGCTTAGCGTAAGTTATAGTCTTCACCTCTAGCTTCCCTGGAGGACTTGTTTTGCATCCTGTTAATTCAACGAGGAAGATGATAGCGATAACTATAAAAGGGACGCGCATTTCTAATCCACCACGTGCAGCTTCAAACTCATAGAACCATGACCTGAGCCGCAAAATACGGAACAATGAGCGATAAAATCTCCGGTCTTGTCCGGCGTAAACTTCACCTCTGCTGTGCCACCCGCTTTAACCTTGACAGTGACATTGAGATCGCGAAAACGAAGCCCGTGAGCAACATCCACACTCTTTAATACGAGCACCACCGGCTGCCCTTTTTTCAGAGTAATTTCTTCAGGATTATAGGAAAACCGTTTAGCGGTAATCACAATTCGTTGGGGTGCGATCTGCGTCTGAGCCTGCAGAACTGGCAATGAAGCTACTGTTAGTGCTCCTATGGCTAGTGTTAGGAGCAAGAACTTCTTTTTCATAATTTCTCCTTGAAGGTGTCGTTGTATGGGCGTTCGAAGTGATTGACACTGAAGGACTTTCTTTGCTGACACATCTACCACTCTTCTTGTTTTACCGTAGCGGCTTCTGGCATAACGCTTGTCATACGGTCGTTACTCAATTGTCAGAATGCTGTCACCTAAGGTTCGGTGTAGGGAGCGCGAGTATGCTAGGGATTAAGAAACCGTAAAAGAGCCTCGTAATCTGCCTCACTAAGGTTGGCGCGTACACGCATGTGCCTGACGATCGTACCGGAAATGCCCGACGAGAAGCCTTCTGGCGCATTGTGGCATCGGGAGCAATTCTGCTTAAAAACCTGTTGTCCCCGATCTGGATTGACGGCATGCACGGCCTTGGTAGAGAGGGGAGGATGCTGCTGCTGAGGCGGACTCTTCGTCTGACCTGTGACGGCAGTTGCTGCAAGTGCAAGACATTCCACCATAACTAGCTGGATGCGCGTCATTGTTCCTCCTATTAGAGATCAATATTTAATTCAATCGATTAGAATCCCGTGACAACACAGAACAGGTACGAGCGTTATTACGAGAAACCTGGGACTATGAGCTATCGGTCAACGCCGTATCTATAAATACGGTAAGAATTCTAGGAAAAAGTTATGTCATGGAAGCGTCTGAAGTTTGTAACTAAATTGTCCTTTTGGGAAGGCGCGACATCGCAAGAAAATTGTTACGCTGATATCTTCAGTCTGATCTTCATTAGCCGTGTTGACGGTGTCTTCTGTTAAATCGCAAGCAAAATGATAAAGACTTCGATTACTTTCTGAACCGAGCCGCGCAACAAGAATTATCGATGATAAAGTGTCTCGGTATTCAAGGATGCTGCGCACACTTCGATGACATTTTGTTGACATTTCAACGACCCAAGCCTGACAACTACGAGACGCACAGATTGATAGCTTTGAGTAGTGAGCAACCAAGTGTCTAGACATCCTGTCAATAATGCTGCCGAGGTTGGCGATTCTACTGTATTCAGTGGAAATTTGGACATAGCGATAAGGCTCTTAAGAAGACGGCAGCGGATTGCGCTTGTGCTGATAACCCTGGAGAGGATCATGGTTGGCTTCTGCGACCTTGCCGTTGCAGCAGCAATGTATCTGCTGTTTCTTTTATTACAAGGACGCCCACCAGTACATCAGTTCTGGTGGGCACCAAAGAAAACTCTTTACGTAGCTGAGATCACGGTTATTCTTGTTCTTCTTCGTGCCTTGATGGATCTGTTGTCGACACGCTCCATCATTCACCAGATACAGAAACTCTGTACAGATCTGCTTCTTCGGTTGACACAGGGCTATAACGAGATGCATTGGGGGCGGTTCGTTGAGTCCAACCGCAGTGAACTTTCGAACCACGCTCTTTACTCTGCGCGCGAAGCCGCCGAATTTTATCATCGCTGCATTGAGTTTACAGCGGCTGTAATAATCGTAGCCGCCATGACTGCAGCGCTTGTATACCAGAGCCCAATCGCGGCATGTGGATTTGCTTTTGCGCTTAGTGCATTTTATGGATTCCATCAACTGTTTATCCGGAACAGGCTTCAACTGGCAGCGGAAAATCGTGAGATATCGCTGCGTATGCTTCAGAAGAACTTGGCAGATATCTTCTCGTCGGGAAAGGAGATTCGCACTTACGGAAATCAGGCATTCTTTCATAACCGAATTCGAGGACAGGCAGAACAGGTAGCGGCCAGTAGTTTCCGTATCAAATTCCTTCCACAGATTGCGAGCAGCATAGCTGATCAAGGTGCAGTGCTGCTCTTCCTCTGTATTATTGTTGCCGTTCAGCTCCGTCATGGAGATGCACGTCAGTTGTTGTCGCTTCTGGCGTTTTATTTCGTACTTTCTCGGCGCATGATTCCCCTCATTAGCCAAATCTCAGTCATTGTTGGTCATATAGAAAGTTCTTACGAGAATGTACGGATAGTAGACACCGAATTGAATGAGTGCCATAAATACCGTGCATGCGTATCACCGGTTCGACAGCCCGACTCCGGCTTTGTCGCACAAATTAAAGACGTGAGTTTCTCTTTCCGCAAAGGTACGCCAATCTTACGAAATGTGAATCTTCTTTTGCGGGAGGGTGAGACGGTCGTACTTCACGGACCATCCGGAATTGGTAAAAGTTCTCTGCTCAACTTGATTGCTGGCGTATCGCAACCTGCAACGGGGATGATACAAGTTGACCGTACGAGTATCGCGTATGTACCACAGGAGATCGTGCTTCTAGACGATTCGATACGGAGCAACCTGCTGTTCGGACTACCGGATAAGAGTAAAGATGAGTTGATGAGAGCGCTTTCGACTGCACAATTGGCGGGATTTGTGGCAGCACAGCCGCTCGGGCTGGAAACAAGCGTAGGCGATAACGGAGCTTTATTTTCGGGTGGGCAGCGGCAAAGGCTGGGTCTTGCACGTGCTATATTGCGCGGAGCCAAGTTACTACTTCTAGATGAAGCTACCTCCGCACTGGACGCAGAGAACGAGCGACAAATACTCGATAATCTAAGTGCCTCCGGCAACGCAGTCTTACTTGTAACGCACCGCGTTCACACGCGGGCCTTTGGTCACCGGGTGTTCAAGCTTCAGGGAGGTTGTCTGATAGAAGAATTTCCTCAGTTGATATCAGATAATGAGCAGCCAATAATAGCCGACATCGAATGCTAGAACTGGTAAATGACTTCGCTTGTTATAGGGAAATGTGACTCAATATATTTCAAGATTGTCCTTCGTCTGTTCTGCTCTTCTACGGCTGTATATAAAGAGCATCTGTATTGGTATACTCATACGGTGATGTAAGTATGCGTGTTACTCATCACACTAAAAGATCATGACACGAATAGCCTTCTAGCTATTCTGATTTACCCTTCCAGGCTGGAAAGAGAAAACGGTAAACGATTCCGGTCTCCCATATGTTTTCATTCCCCGAAGAAGAAAACTGCCGTGAATAGCTCGTAAGGATTCGCGTATTGTGCGGTAGGTTGTAATCCAACCCGAAGTCGGCACGTTGTGTGTTCACAAGAGGGACATTATCGCTGACGATAGTGTCGCGGCGGAATGTCTGTTGCATCCGGAATAGGGGCTCGAAGCGACCGATCCAGCTATCAAGGCCACCGAACCTTTGGAGACGGTAATCAGCCTCTACCCAGTACCCTTGAGCGTGATGTCCGCGGGCGAATTCGGAGCGTAGACGAAAAGCAGTATTCGCGGGTTCCCACCAGAGATGCGCGCCATAGAAATTTTCTCGTGTTCCCTGTAACTGACGATCATAAGAAAGACCTATCTCCAGATGCTTCTCCGGTAGATAGAGGCTACTACGCCCGCCGAAGGCGCGCGTGGAGTCGAACTGCATATTTCCACTGCTGGTGGAGAACCAGGCGTTGTAGCTGATGGAGTACTTGTTATGGGCAATGGCAGATCCGCTCAGCATACCGCCTACTCCTGTTCCCGTCATTACACCAATTCCTGTAATGATCGGGCCATCCTGAAAGTTGCTAATCCAGATTGGTGATAGGCGGTCATTAAAGGTGTTAAAGGGAATCAAAAAACTACCTGCGATGGCGGTGACATGCGGAGACAGAAAGTAATCTCCCTGAAGATAAGTAAGTGCAATAAAACGGCTATGACTATAGCCCATGCCATTCGGAGAGAAGGTATCACCCAACGCAGCGCGTGATTCGATCAGGAAACGGCTGCCAATAGGTATGTCGATCAGCGGCTCGATAATCGGCATATAAGTTGTATTTCCCCCTTTGGTGCTCGTAAAGAACCCAGCTCCCCCCGAGATAAGTGGGGTGTTTTGCGCGATGCCGTAACGACCTGCGCAGAATACAGTCAGAGCAAAGATGGTAACCCTTGTTAATCGGGTCATTTTAGAGGGAAGAAAGGTGGATATCGGGCTCTGCATAGAGCCACAATAGCTATATATGATGTTCAACGTGTCTCTGGATCGTCTGTCTTTTGTCAACTGATTGTCATTTTCGTAGCGGTGAGAACAGATAAGAAGAGTATGAGTCGTGCCAACACCCTTCTCGCACCGTGTTTAATTGAGCTGACTCAGCATCCTGTTATATCGCGCTTGCTTCGCGGGGGAATCTGCCATCTTCGAAAGCTGTTCTATCTCAACTTTGGAGGGATGGAGTTCAAGAGGCAATCTCCTCCAGTAATACTTTAGGGCGTCGGAGCTCCAGCCTGCATATGTCTTTTCCCAGGACTTGCCGGAATCTCCGGCAAAAACCAGATTAGCTGGATTTAATATTCGTTCGTAGTTTTGAAATCTGCAATCAAGTGAAATACGAAGTTGATTCGAAATATTCGGAGATGCTGCATGCACAGTTAGACTGTGAAAGATGAGCACATCGCCTGCATTGATTTGACCGCCTACCCAATCGCCTCCAAGATCAGCATTTGTTGGAATTTCAGGGATACGAAGATTCTCATCATCGTGTTTCATATAACCGAGATGATGAGAGCCTTCCACAACTCGAAGAGGTCCCACATCGACTGGGCAATCGTGAAGCGGAATCCACACAGTGAAGCATTCAGTATCTCCGCCCATGAATCGATAATCTTGATGTGCATGAACGGTGAGGTGCTTACAGTGTGGGAAAATCAATCGACCAATCGGTTTTGGATGAATCAAAAGCTGGTTACCCACCAACATTTTCATAACCTGTTGCAAAACCGGATGATGCGGCAGTGCATGAAATAGTTCAAGGTTGAAAATGTTCTGATAGGTCTGTTTAAACGTCGGATTTGGATCACCGCAGGCCGCACTGAGATCAGCAATGTGTTCCAGCGGATCGTAACCTGGCAGAAGCCAGCCTGCAGCGGAGAGAATTTGCGTAATCTTCCCGAGCAGCTGAGTGACGTGGTCACGAGGCAATAATCCTCGCACAAGCACATACCCTCTAGAGTCAATTTCCTCTTGTAGGGTGCTCGAAGTGAGATCATGCGCCTTCATTTCACGAAAGGGCTTCATTCGTTTGTCCTCCATGGTTTATGACCTTGGTCATTTCTCCGATAGATTCGATGGCTTCGGTAAATGTATTGAGCATCGTTAACCCAGCAATTAAACTTACAGGCCCACATATTCTGCTGAAACGAACGTGGCTTTTGACATCACATAGAAGTCACAATAGTGATCTGCTTCAACCGGGGTGTCTTCGGCTAGTCTTTTTCTTGTCAATTCATTGTCATCCCGACTTCAGTGATGAAGAGGAGGAGTGCCTCAGCCTCAATACGTTCGATTGGCAGTTTGTAGCGGGAGGCAAAATCAACAAAAGAGTGACAATCACTTTACATAAACATGACAAATATTCAGGCGAAGCTTAGTTAGGCTTTGAAGTAAGCTTTTCTCTTGAACTCGACATGACGGAACTGAAAATGAGGTGATGTTGCATTGCCCTTGATATCCGGTAGGCAGTCGTCAAGCAAAGCAGAGTTTTGCGATCTATATACATCAACAGTCGTCCACAGGAAAATGGATAGATTTAGTGATGTTAGATATGTCAGTTTTCCACTTGCGTGGATCTGTCGTATCACTTCACAGTTATTGTGTGACGAATGGCCAGTGCGAGAGGCTGCTCTGTTGATCTTCTGTAAACCCATTTCTCACCAGTGCTTCCGTTTGCAGAGTCTTTCGGTAAGGGAGTGGAGAAGCTTGCTGCACTGGCTGGATATCAGTGGATTGGCGCTGTACTTTCTACATCGAATCGTTGAGCTGCAGTTAGTCGATTGGCTCCCCCCTCACGTATTGGAACGCTTGCGAGGAAATCTTGCCGACAACACTGAACGAACTCGAGGTATGATCGCAGAGTCGATTGCTATCCAGCAGGAATTCCAAACATCGCGTCTTTCCTATGCCAACCTGAAAGGCTTGTCGCTCTGGCCGAGTTCTGTACCAAGGCCGGAACTGCGGTCCCAGTTTGATCTGGACTTTCTCTTAGCGGAAGATAGCGCTCAGGAAGCGAGGAGAATTCTCGAACGGAGAGGCTACCGTCTATACGTTGCAAGTGGCAGGAGTTGGGAGTTCAAGCGTAATGAAAAGCCGGGGATCTCCTTGAAGGACCTGTACAAGGCTTTGCCGTCTCATGCTGTTGAATTGCATATCGAATCCACGGGGCCAGACCGATTCTCCTCGCTAGAGCGGGTAGAAAGACGTGAACTGCATGGGTATATGATGCCGGTGCTCTCGCCGGTTGACCTGTTCTTAGGACAGGGGCTTCATGCTTACAAACATGTGTGCAGCGAGTTCTCACGCGTAGCCCATCTGCTAGAGTTTCGTCGTCATGTCCTCGTTCGTCGGAATGATCAAGCCTTTTGGAGCGAGCTTCGGTCAACAGCGGAAGGGAATCCTAGAGCAAGGCTAGGGCTCGGAGTGGTCGTGTTGCTGATCGCGCATGTCATGGGAAATTTTGCTCCAGAAGAGCTAACAGACTGGACAGTCAAGTGTCTTCCCCGATCCGCGCGACTATGGGTAGAGACATATGGAAGGCGAGTCGTCTTTGGTAGCATTCCGGGTAGCAAACTGTATCTATTGCTGCAGAAGGAGCTCGAGATTGCAGGAGTTCCGGCGAAGCGGCCACTTCGCCAAATACTGTTGCCCCTGCGTTTTCCCCCTCCCGTTATACGAGCGTTTCCGAACGAGACTCTCACAGTGCGACTTCGCCGGTATCGTATGCAATTAGGCTTTATCCTCCTTCGTCTACGCTTCCATATCGTAGAAGGACTTCGCTACGCATGGGAGTCGCATCGTTGGCAGCGGAGAATCGATCGGCTTGAATCATGACGACTCCTTTGCGTCCGGCCGCCGCTGCCTTCAACACGGTCGCGCCGATTTTTGATCAACGCTTCGGTCAGTGGCTAAGCGTAGCTGCACAGCGCTGTGCGGTACGTACAGCGCTGCTGCGAAGATTTCCAATGGGAGGCCATATCCTGGAATTGGGTGGGGGGACGGGGGAGGATGGTCTATTCCTTGCTGAGCGCGGCTTCAATATATTTCTCACCGATCCTTCGCCTGCCATGGTGTCCTTGGCAAAGGCAAAACTGGCTCCGTTCGGCGCTCAGGTCGAAGTTGCAGGGGGAGAAGATCTGGAAGATTTAGCATCGCGTTATCTCTCCACAGGTGGTGCATTGTTTGACGGAGCCTTCTCGAATTTCGCGCCGCTTAATTGCGTTGTTGATCTGGAGACGGTGGCATATGGGCTTGCACGACTGCTCAAACCAGGCGCTGCGGCAATGCTGGTACTTTTCGGTACTTTCTGCCCCGGTGAGATGGTGACAGAAGTGCTTCGGGGGAGGCCCCATTTGGCGCTGCGGCGTCTTTCGCGCGTCGAAACGCCAGCGCGCCTCTCCAAGCACGCCTTTCATGTCATCTATCATCGCCGTGCCGCATTGCTTCGTGCCTTCGCGCCGTGGTTTGTCTTGGAGAGGCGTCTTGGCATCGGTGTTATGGTGCCACCTAGTGCAGCTGAGCCTTGGATATCCAATCATCCGCGGCTTCTTGCTCTCGCGGAGAGAATGGATCGCGTTGTTTCTCGTCCGATGGCAATCTTCGGAGATCATATCCTTTATCAGTTCCGTCGAAATGCCGAGAAATAAAATCTCTACATCACGTCATGGTCAATACGCCATGATCGTTCGATCTTTCACGACGCAGGTAGCTTTCCTATTCTGATCAAGCGTTCCCCAGAAATCTCTGGTATCCACGCGCTTCGGACATTTGAATGACGAACTTGAGACATTCTGACGACATGCAGAAAGAGATTGCTGCGATACGCTTCACTTACAGAACGAATAAGTCATGATTTATATGAAATATGAATGACAGGTGAGGAAATCAGGCTGCGTTGATGATGCTAAAGCAAATCGCCGATGTGAACTTTCCAACGCTCTGGGCAGACTTCCGTCTATTAGCCTTTGAAAAGGTCAACGCGGGTAGCGCAGCAAGTGAGGAACGTCAAGAAACTGCGCTGGCATTGCTTCTCGGAGACATCCATAGTTTTCCTCCGGTTGTGCGCATTCATTCTCAATGCATGACAGGGGATGTCTTTCATTCTCTTCGGTGTGATTGTCATGACCAACTGCATCTGGCATTGAGCCTGATCGCAAAGAAAGGCGTCGGCGTATTGCTTTATGAGCAGCAAGAAGGCCGAGGCATTGGTCTCATGGAAAAGCTTCGGGCCTACGAACTTCAAGATCAGGGACTCGACACCATTGAAGCCAATCTTCGCCTGGGGCATGCTGTTGATCTGCGTGATTACGCGCTTCCTATTGAGATCCTTCGGTTCCTCAATGTCCGCGCGCTTCGCCTGATGACTAATAATCCAGACAAAATCAATGCTGTCCGCTCTGCAAGAATTGAGATCGTCGAACGTTTGAGCGCAGATGTTCCAGACAATCCTCATTCAGCACACTATCTTGTGACAAAACGGGAAAGACTTGGCCATCTGTGGTCTTCAGATAGCAACTTCAGTTCATCTCAGATCGTACTTCCCGTCACGAACGAATGACATTGAACTGACAATTCCGCGACAAACTTCTAAGTCTAGCGGACTACGCTGAGTTCCATAAGGCGGAGTGTTTCGCGCGAGCTCATCCACCTGTTGTTTGGCAGAGGCCGGATGTCGTACGTGCCGATACACAGGTATTTCGAGGTGACTTTTTGGCACAGATTTTAGTAACGCATTCCTATCATCTTCCCTATGACCCGAAGCAATCGCGCAAAATGCAGCCATACATGCCACTTGGTATGCTGTATGCGGCTACGGCGCTCCGGGAGAACGATTTTTCTGTGGTTGCGTTTGATTCGATGCTTGAAGCGCCATCTACTGGTTTAAGTGAAATGCTGGCGGCTCATCGACCCAACATTGTCGCTGTCTATGAAGATGACTTCAATTTCCTATCCAAAATGTGTCTTACTCGAATGAGAGAGGTCGCGTGGGAGATTGCGCAAGCGGCGCATGCAGTTGGCGCTATAGCGATCGTACATGGTTCCGATTCGACGGATAACTCTTCGCTATTCCTGCAAAATGGCTTCGACTATGTGCTTTGCGGAGAAGCAGAACAGACTCTTGTGCAGTTATGCAGTTTCATCTTGCGTGCCGCTGATGTGCCAGAGATAGATGGTCTTGTAAGACTTGATACAAACGGCCAAACCATCCGAAGCGTACAGAAGCTCTCAAAGAATCCTACGTGGTCAGAACTCTCCTTTCCCGCACGTGATCTTATCAACGTGGAGCCATACCGAATGGCGTGGCTCGAAGCTCACGGATATTTCTCAGCGAACATGGTGTCCAGTCGCGGATGTCCCTATCAATGCAACTGGTGCGCCAAACCGATTTCTGGCAATAAATTTCATTTACGGCCAGCCGCTACTGTTGCCGAGGAGATGAGGTTGCTGAAAATGGAAGCCGGGGTCGATCATATCTGGTTTGGTGATGATGTCTTCGGATTGAATCATCATTGGGTAGAGGAGTTTGCCTCAGAAGTTACGAAAAGAAACGCAGCAGTTCCATTCAAAATACAGTCTCGCGCTGACCTGATGGACAAACAGACTGTACAACATCTCAAGACAGCAGGATGTGCTGAAGTATGGATGGGAGTTGAATCGGGATCGCAAGCAGTATTAAATGCAATGGACAAGGGACTGAAGCTTTCTTCTGTGATTGCCGCGCGCAATATACTAAAAAAAGCTGGCGTTCGCGCTTGCTATTTTTTGCAGTTCGGTTACCCCGGCGAAACATGGGCCGAGTTGCAGGAGACCATCGCTTTTGTGCGTGATACGCAACCTGACGATATCGGCATCTCATTTTCGTACCCGCTACCAGGTACTACATTTTATGAGCGTGTGCAAGCTGAATTGGGGCAGAAACGTAATTGGACTGATAGTGATGATCTCTGCATTATGTTCACTGCAGCCTATAAAACCGATTTCTACCGTGCTGTACGAGATGCTCTGCATGCGGAAGTAGACTCCTGGCGAGACCCGGAAGAGTCGGACATGACGCGTGCCCGGATTAAGGAATTGTGGAACAAAGTCACTGAATTGGAGCCGGTGAGCCGCGACGCAGATTCCTCTGTCTCTTCTGAGAAAGTAGCCACTTTTACCTCAGCTTCGTTTGTGCCTGTCGAGGCTTTGGCATCTGTTAGGGGGAACTAGATGTGTCCATCTCCCACTTCAGGAAATTCACCCAGCACATTGTTGGCACATAGCATTGCCGGCGATATGGAGCATCTGGGAGTCCGTCTGCAATGTCCTTGTTGTCAGGCTGACTTAATTGGGTTCGATTGTTTCTCATGCCAGTTCCATCTCCAAAATATTAGCGGCATCTTAAATGCACTGCCGCCAGAGCGGGCGGATCATTATGCACGCTTCATAGAAGAGTATGAGGGAATACGGGCTGCAGAGGGCCGTGGCAATGAAAATGAATCTTTCTACCTCAGTCTCCCTTATGTTGATATTTCCGGAAGGAATCGCAAACAGTGGAGGATCAGAGCACGCAGCTATGACTATTTGATAGAGCACGTGCTAAAGCCGAACTTACCAGCGGAGGGTGGGCAGATTCTAGATATAGGGGCTGGAAATTGCTGGATGAGTTTCCGGCTGGCACTTGCAGGTTACCACCCAATTGCCTTAGATTTGCTCACCAATGATTCCGATGGCCTAGGAGCAGCAGAACACTATCGAGGATATTTGTCGAAACTTTTCCCGCGCTTCCGAGCGGAGCTTGCACATCTGCCGTTCCAGAATGAACAGTTTGACGCAATCATCTTTAATGCCTCATTTCACTACGCCGAGAACTATGAAACTGCCTTGTACGAAGCACTTCGATGCGTCAAAGCAGGCGGCATGGTAGTTATCAGCGATACGCCTTGCTATGCTCGCGAGGAAAGCGGCAAACAAATGGTTGCAGAACGCCAAGCCGATTTTCTACATCGCTATGGCACAGCATCGGACTCTATCAAGAGTCTCGAATACCTGACAGACGAGCGTCTACGGACGCTGGAAGAACGAATGTCAATTCGCTGGATCACCTATTCTCCCTGGTACGGTTTCAAGTGGTCTATGCGTCCACTTGTGGCAAAGTTGCGACATAGACGCGAGCCATCACGATTCCGCATCTATGTCGCACAGAAAGAGCCGAGATGAGTCTTTATGCAGTAGCTTCCGATAATGGCCATAATGAACAAGTAGTAGTTCATGGAGTTCGCTATGCCGAAGGACCTGAAGAAAGTAAATGCGGCTCCATAGAGATCACCGCCGGTTATATTAGTCGCATCCTGCGCTGCTCGGCGCTTTCATTAGAGGCTAAATCGGACAGCATCGGGATTGATCTCAGCGGATTCCTAGTCATGCCCGGCCTTATCAATGCTCACGACCACTTGGAGTTTGCTCTTTTCCCGCGTCTCGCCAATCCGCCTTATCGCAATTACATTGAATGGGGAGAGGACATACACGAAAAGTTTCCCGATGTTATAGCAAAGCATCGGGCGGTTCCAAAAAATTTGCGCGTATGGTGGGGCGGTATACGAAACCTGCTTTGCGGAGCTACAACAGTGAGTCATCACAATCCCCTTTGGCCAGAGATGCAAAGGGATGATTTTCCCGTGAGAGTCGTTCAGCAATATAGCTGGGCGCATTCGCCGGCACTTGGTGGTGATCTTCGTGCAGCGCATGCAGCCACGCGTGAAAGCAGTCCTTTTATTGTGCATGCTTGTGAAGGAGTGGATGAACTGGCACGGAAGGAGCTTTGGAGCCTTAATCGATCAGGACTTTTGGACGCCAGGACTGTAATTGTTCACGGCCTGGCTATTGACACTGCCGGAGTCGAACTTATGCGGAAGCGCAGAGTCTCGCTGATAGTTTGCCCCTCTTCAAACAATTTTCTTTTTGGCGAGCTTCCAGACATGGCACTTCTTGGCGGACTTGAAAATGTAGGTTTAGGCAATGACTCTCCGCTAACTGCGGAAGGAGATCTCTTGGATGAAATCCGATTTGCGATGCGTTCGTGCGGTATTGAGTCGCACACGGCTTATCATATGGTGACAAAATTTCCGGCTGCCATTCTTAAGTTGAAAGATGGTGAGGGCACAATAAAAGTGTCTGGGGTCGGAGATCTGATTGCCATTAAAGATAATGGCGGCAATGCCGCAGATAGATTGCGTACGCTTTCGATGACAGACGTAGAATTTGTAATGATCAAAGGTTGCGTACAGCTTGCTTCAGAGGTGATATTGGAGCGGCTTTCACCGCATACAAAACAAGGATTAGAACCTTTGTGTATCGACGGCACAATCCGGTGGTTGCGCGCACCAATAAAAGAGCGGTTGCAGAAGACGAAAGAGGCACTAGGTACAAGCGAGATATACCTGGGAAGTCGACAGGTCAGCACACCGGTATAGGAACGATGAAGGTTAGCCGCGTCAACTGGAAGTTAGTTTGTGAACTGTAGGGCCTCCTGAGATACCTCGCGGCACAATACATCCGACTTTTGAGATTGTCATTCCTCGTAGAGTAAGGAAAGCAAAACGTGTCACATTTTGGCGTATTGTCTTATAAAGGGACCGGCCATTTGAATCCTCTCATTAGCCTATCTAGGCAGTTGGTGGTTCGAGGGCATAGAGTGACCTTCTTCCATGATGCCGAACTGGAAGCCCGCATTCGCCCATACGGATTGGGGTTCTCCCCAATCGCCGCGATCAGCGACAGTATCGGAGAGAACACGTGGGCTAACCGACGGCAAAAGCCTTCTTCAGCCATTCCCATTTTGCTCTATCGGGTACGTCGGACCATCAACGATATGGAAAGATTCCTGCGTGGAGCCCCCCAAATACTCGCTCATGCGGGGGTTGATGCCCTCATTGTCGATGAGCTTTCATTCGCTGGACCAACAATAGCTGAGATCTTGCACTTGCCCTATTTTGTAATCTCGACTTCCGTACCTCATGATTTTGGGTGGTCTGCTCCCAGTCGAATTGCATCGCGGAAGTCCATTTTCACTCGAATACAGAACGCGCTGCTGGAGATCTCTGTGTTCCGAATGAAGGGACCCGTTCGTCGTAGGCTAGACAACTTCAGGCGGCAAGTTGGGCTCAGACCAATCCGGCAGATCAAACAAACGTTTCCCGAACTTGCACACATAACGCAATTACCGCAGTGCATGGATTTTCCACGGTCAGGGCTGCCTGCTACCTTCCATTACACCGGACCATTCGTAGACGAAGCCGCGAGAATTTCGATGAAGTTCTCGTGGGATCAACTTGATGGACGGCCAATTATTTATGCGTCTTTTGGGACGACTTTAAAGGGTGATCCGGTAATATTTCGCTTGATTGCCGAAGCCTGCGATGGGCTGGGCGTGCAGTTGGTGATCGCACTCGGCGGTCGTCGTGCTCCCGAGATGTTCCATGGTATGCCCGGAAAGCCTTTGATTGTGAAAGATGCTCCACAGCTCGAGATATTGAAGAGGGCAGAGATCGTAGTCACGCATGCCGGGGCAAACACCGTATTAGAAACTCTCATGCAGGGTAAGCCCATGATCGCTATCCCGAAAGAGTTTGATCAACCCGCAATCGCTGCACGTCTCGAGTGGTTGGGAGTCGCGATAGTGCTGCAATCCACAAAGCTTTCAGCGCAAGAAATCCGTTCAGCACTTGCAACTATACTCAGTGATCCGAGCTATCGGAGTGCAGCGAGAGGCATACAAGCCAAGATTTGCGCGGCACATGGACTAGAACGAGCCGCTGAGCTTATCGAGCAATCAATGGAACGTTATCGAGAAGGCTTCAAGCGTAGCTCCAAGGCGGAACCTATCACTTGGCGGGAAACAACTTGAAGACTGTCAAATGACAAGCTAATGACAATTCATACTTGAAATCCCGTGATGCTGAGATGTGGATATCAGGCAGAATCACGGCATCACTTGTTGGATAGAACGCGGAGTACTTTTCCTTTCCCTATGCTATATATGCGTTCATGTCATGCCGCGTGCCTGGAGTAGTTTGGTTACCGATTTCCCCAACTATTATATGTCTGCACGACTGGCCCATGAGCACTATGACACTTCGCGAATGTATGAATGGACCTGGCTTCAGCGTGAGAAGGACCAGCACGCCGTCGATGTTCGTGTCATCGGACTGGCGCCTATCACCCCATTCTCGACGTTGGCGATCTGGCCGTTGACAGTCTTTGCTCCGCTAACGGCTAAACATATTTGGATAGTGTTGAGCCTGACTCTCATCGTCCCGATAAGTTGGATGCTACGCTCGATGACTCATTTGAGTTATCAGCGAATAGCACTGGCTTTTTCACTGAGCATTCCCCTATACCGTAATCTCGAGTTCGGTCAGTTTTATGTGTTCTTATTACTGTTGATCGTTGCGGCGGCTTGGGCATACTTGCGAGGGTATCGCGCACTGGCAGGCTCGTTGGTGGCGGTCGCCGCGGCTTGCAAGATTTTTCCGGCCATCTTATTCGTCTTCTTCCTACAACGCAGAGACTGGCGTGCGCTAATATGGGGTGCAATTACGGGTATAGCTGCCGCCTGCATATCTATCGCTGTCTTTGGCTGGAATGTACATCGCACCTATCTGTTCGAAATTCTACCTTGGGCTCTACACGGCGAAGCCATGCCGCCGTATGTGCCATCTGCTTCCATTGCAGGTGTGCTGCATCGTTTATTCCTCTTTGAGCCGCAGTGGAACCCGCATCCTTGGCATTCTTCTCCGCTATGCTATGCACTGCTGCAGCCCGCATTGCAGATGCTGGTATTGGCGCCTGCAATTCTTCTTATCCGAAGATCAGATAGCAGCCAAAATCGTATATTGCTGGAGTGGTCTGCTCTGCTAACCGCGTCCCTTACCATCTCTACCATCCCTGCGTCGTATAACTTCGTGATCATGGTGCTCCCCATGTGCATGACAGCGATGGTGTTGCTCCGAGACCGGCGATATAGATGGCTGGCTGCGTTGTTTTCCGCTTATATCTGTATGGGGCTTCCGGTGCCCGTCCCACACAGTGCACTGGGATTAGAAATTCTATTGTATGAGCCCAGGCTCCCTTTGATGATCTGCATGCTGTCGGGAATATATGTTCTGCTATGGCGCGATGGCTCAGTTAGAATTCATGCGCGTGACAGGACTCGCTACGTATGGGCTGCAATCATGGCCACCTCTGTGATTCTCAGTTCACGCTCAGCTTTTCTTCGAGAACGTGCTGTGCGCGGTGAATATATGTACCGAGTGCCACTGCCGGCTCAGGGATTTCTCAATTCGAATCCACAATCTTCTGGAACAAGCATTCGCTTTATTGCATTCACCCTGTCTGGATATCATTTGATAACGACGAATAAGAATGCTGTGTCAAACGATCCGCCTGAAGATTCTCCCAATGATGAGCTTTCGTTCGCCAGCAGTTTCGGGCATGTCTGGGTAGAGCAAGGACTAAGCCCGCATTCGCGGATTGTAGAGATAGGAAAACATTCACGGCTTGCTATTAGCAATGCCCGTGAACCAATGCTCTCCTCTGACGGGCAGAACCTTGCTTTTATACACGACAATCAAGGCCGGGGGCGATTGATGATGCGGACTGCATTTCAATCCAGTGTCGCAAACGAAGTTGCGCTCACCCCTTATTCACTGAATGTATATGAGGCAAGTTTTCTTGCCGAAAGAGAATACGCCTTTGCCGCGGTAAATGGGATGCATTACCCACAAATTTTTCTGACCGATGCAACACACTTAAATGCCCCACTTGCGCTCGGCGAATCTCGCTACCCGGCGTTGTCACCCGATGGGCGCTGGATGGCTTACAGCCACTTCGAAGATGGCGTATGGAATCTATGGATTCGCGACCAGCAGACGGGCGTGACACGACGCATTGCCGATGAGCCATGCAATCAGATTCAGTCATCTTGGGAAAGTGATTCGAAAACGCTGCTCTACAGCACTGACTGCGGTCGAAGTCTTTGGTTCACCGCAGTATCGCGTCGACGAGTGATTCCATAATAGCGAGTTGTGTATCGAGCAAATGTTGAGATTGTGGTTCGCATTTCACTCCCTATGTGTAGGGTTGAAATGCCTCTTCCCATTACTAGTATGAATAGCTGATATATCAAGTGTTTACATCAGAAGGTCGAGTTTCTGTATCGCATCGTGTAGGTTGCGGTAATGTAACTCATAGGTGGGAACATCTGAGAGCGTCTGTAAAATCTTTTCGTGCTTCTCGCGAATTTCTCCTGCAGAGAAGAGCTCCTGGCAGGTACGTAATGTTGCTGTTCCGGCTGGTAATGTGACAAGTTTCCCATTTGCTAAGGGATAGCGGTTCAGATAGACAATCGAATGTACTTTGACTTCAGGTTTAGTACTGATATTCAAATCGTGAAGTTCAGCGATCTGCACTTCAATGGACGGTTTCCCCTCCATACGTGGTGTAACGTCCCGGTTCTCCAATTCCGGGAAAAGAGCTTTTGCTTCAGGACGGAAGCGGGCGCGATGAGAGTGTCCGATGACACGGGGATGATCCGAGTCATTGATCAAATAACAAGTATCATCCGACGTATAGACCCATCCTGCTCGTGCGCATGCATAAGCAAGAGTCGATTTGCCTGCACCCGAATTGCCGCAGAGCAGAATACCCTTTCCATTTTTGCTGATGCAGGCGGCGTGGATGTCGGTCACGACAGATGCCCCAAGTAATAGATACACAACCTTTTCGAGGAAGTTATATCGAAAGTAAAGCCTATTGCTCAGCGCAGTTTTCTTCAGCCAGATGAAGCTTGTGTAGGTCTTCAGATCGAGTAGGGCTTGGTTATCTCCATCAGCAACCAGAGAATATAAGTGGTTGTATTCACGCCGAGTGGGTTCGGGGAGACATTTTGAGTTGCCTCCGCTACTGATACCAATACGTACTTGCAGAGTGGTACTCCCTCGGCGTAGGCGCCTGTGTCCGAAACTTTCATTCGCTGCAACCAGGACATCTGGATCATTTGTCATAATCTCAACAGCGAATCCGAGCGGGTAGAAGGTTCGATGATACGGTAGCTCGAAATCGCAGAGAAGAGCATCCTGCGGCTTACCCGGTGGGGGTACTTTGTCTTTCTTCTGTGCTCTTGGCCGAACGCGTCTGCCACTCACACTCGAATGATCCTGCCTCCCGTTAATTGGGGCAACTGGCTCTGTCTGAACGGCCAAATCGATTGGCAACATAAGCACTCCGAATCTGAAAAGCTCTTCTGTAGCCCCGTACAGAAGAAAATAACTAGGTCAGAGTTTAGGAAACGGACCGCCCAAACTTGTCACCGCAGCGTAATGGAATTGTCACGGTTTTGGTCGGGTCACTTTGGGACAACGAGCATGCTGTGGCATCTTGTACCCCTTATGTTGGGTTGACTTCCTGGTGCAGAAGTTGTGACTTATCGTGGGTTTCATCGGGATAACAAAAGAATGACATTTCGCTGACGAACGCATGACACAGGTGTATCGGTCACTCTTCTACGGTCATAGACGAAGAACAACGCCTATGCCTCAATTAGCCAGCTTCGTCGTTTATCGAAACATTATTCCGAGTAGGCCACCGCATATGAGCATTGGCCCCATTTGCGTATCTCGAATATTCTGCTTCGTAGCGACATGGATACTGACACTAGCAACACCTATTGCTGTTCTTCCGGCATATGGTCAGGCAGCGATTCCAATTCCGCCGGCTTCGACACAATCTCAGACTAGTGGTGAGCCGGTGACAACGTCTCCCGATAGTGTCAGTTCGGAGTATGGCCAGCTGTCGGCAGGTCTTGCAGAGCAAATGCCTCAAACATCGCTTTCCGCTGACCAGATCATCAACATCCTGCAGCAAAGCCCCGATCTTGTCGTAGAGCTGAAGTCGGAGCTTGCCGATCGCATGCAACAGCAAGGCGTACAGATCAATCCAAATGATATCTCCGATCAGACGCTTTATAGCCAGATCTCCTCGAACTCCAACCTGCGTACGAGTATCACAAGTGTTATGCGTGCTCGCGGATATATATCCAACGACGACCTCCAATCTATGGGATCGAGCGTTCCAGAGGAAGATTCCGCAAGACTTTTGCCCTCGACGGGTTCTTCATTATCGCGAGGAGACAATGTCGTTGAGGCAGACTCTGGCACGAGCGAAAGATCGTCACGTGTTGGAGAAAATGACAATTCAACAAACGCGGATCCATTCATGCGTTCTGATCGCAGTCGGCAGAGCGTCGAAGAAAATTCTCGGCGGCATGAGAAAGTAAATGCATCGACTGACTCGCCGAAGGTACTTCGGCGCTCTGCTCCTTATGATCTGCAGTCGATGCGCGATCTCTATACGCAGGTTCCCAACGAAAATACCCAGCTAAGGCGTTTCGGATCGGATGTATTCGTTAATCGCAGTGTTTCTGCGGCTGTAAACACTCCTCTTGATGTGCCATTGGGGCCGGACTATATCGTTGGTGCTGGAGATGCGCTCATAATCAATTTGTGGGGAGGAGTTACTCAAAGCATTACTCGTACTGTCGATCGTGATGGTAGCATCTTTCTTCTTGACGCGGGATCTATTCAAATTGCGGGACTGTCTCTCGGGAAGGCTCAGGACCTGATTGGCAGTAAGCTCAAGCAGCAATTTCGTAATGCACAGGTTTCGGTTACCATTTCGCGCCTACGTTCAGTACGAGTCTATGTGGTCGGTGATGTGCAACAGCCTGGTGGGTACGATATCAGCGCGCTTGCCACTCCCTTGAGTGCACTCTACGCTGCTGGGGGCCCTACATCGGTTGGATCGCTACGTACTCTGCTCCATTATCGCGCTAAGCAGCTGGTTGAAAAAATCGATCTCTACGATTTCCTGCTTCATGGCATTCGCAACGGCAGCGCTCCTTTTGAGAGCGGGGACACGCTGCTGGTCCCGCCCGCAGGGAAGCAGGTCGCAATATTTGGCGCGATTAAACGCCCGGCAATCTATGAGCTCAAGGCAGAGGAGACAACGCTCGCTTCTGTCGTCGAGGATGCTGGTGGATTTACTGCTGCTGCTTCGCTTAACCACATTAGGATCGAACGGATTGACGCCCACAGTCAACGCGTGACAGTAACTCTGTCCGATCACGACACCCAAAGTCTCGAGTCTGCTGGAGGGGTAATCGACAATTTCAAGGTCGAAGACGGAGATCGAATTCGCATTGAGCCGATCCTGCCCTACAGCCAGCAAGCAATTTATCTTGCGGGCCATGTAGTGCGTCCTGGACGCCTGCCCTATAGCGATGGTATGCGCCTCAGCGATGTACTCCGCAGCTATCAGGACATGTTGCCTGAACCTGCGGCTCACGGAGAGCTTGTCCGGCTTGTTCCGCCCGATTTGCATGCGGAGACCATCGACTTCAACGTTCCCGATGTGATGATCGGAAACGCCAACATTGATCTACGTCCGTTCGATACCATTCGAATCTTCGGACGTTACGAAATAGATGCTCCGAAGGTTACGATCCGTGGTGAAGTGCTTCGGCCCGGCACGTATCCGATGTCCAAAGGTATGACAGCCGCGGGACTCGTCCGCATGGCTGGCGGTTTCAAGAGAGATGCTCTGCTGGAAAATGCCGATCTCACAAGCTATAAGGTGAGCAACGGAAATCATCTTGTCGAAGATCTTTCGACAGTGAAAATTGGAGCAGCAGTTGCTGGTGCCGACACTCAAGCTGATGTTCCTCTCAAGCCAGGAGATATTCTCGCAATTCATCAGATCACCAGTTGGAATGACATGGGTGAATCGATAAGCATCTCGGGACAGGTCAGATTTCCAGGTAGCTATGGATTTACAGATGGCGAGCATCTTAGCTCGGTTTTGCGGAGAGCCGGAGGCCTTCTTTCTACTGCATACCCAATAGGTGCGGTCTTTACTCGCGTACAGGTCCGCGAGCTTGAGCAGAAAAGCCGCGAAGAGTTGATTCGGCAGATCGAGACGAACTCAGCGGCAGCGCGCCTTTCTCCTAGTCTGGCAGGCAGCAACGCAGGCGGAGAGCTGCAACTTATCAAGGCCCAGCAGGAGCAGGTACTTTCAGATCTGAAAAATCACGCGCCTACGGGGCGCATGGTGATTCACATTAACGCCGACATCGATAGCTGGGCGAATACGCCTGCGGACATTGAGCTGCGCCGGGGAGACAAGCTGATGATTCCGAAACGGCCCGGCTTCGTACTCGTAACTGGCCAAGTCTACAACGTAACTGCTCTCACTTATGCACCGGATAAAACTGCCGGTTGGTATCTCAGCCGCGCTGGTGGAACCAATGCAACGGCGAACCGAAAAGAAATATTCATTATTCGCGCGAACGGCTCGGTCGTTGGTCGACACTCGGGAGGATGGTTTGACACTGACGTTCTTTCAACGAAGCTCAATCCAGGTGATGTCGTCGTCGTTCCGCAAAAGATCCTCGGCGGCTCGTTGTTCTGGAAAACCTTATTGAGTAGCGGACAACTTGCCGCATCTGTTGCGGTTACTGCTGCTGTGGCCGCAGCGGCGCTGTAGGCATGCTTTCATGTCAAAGATTTTCTCACTGCTTGTGATGTGTTTCATAATGACTCTTTCTCTTCATGCCGCAGCTTTCTCCAATCCGCAGGACGGAGCACGGGCTAGTGCATCCAACATGGCGTCGACATATGTACCGATTGAGAGCTGGGTTTACCCTGCATTCGAGCAGCTCGCCGCCGAAGGCTATCTTTCAGCCGCTTTCTTTAGTCTGCGTCCCTGGACCCGAATGGATTGTGCACGTCTGGAAAAGCAGACGGAGTGGTGGCGCTTTCCGTTGCTATCCACAACAACGCAGCACAATGCAGTGTTTATTTTTCAGCTTTCTTATCGGCCGGTTGGGAGGGTAAGACAATGATTCCCAACTCAGTCCTTCCAATCCCCGAACTGGATGAGACAATGCAGATCGGTCATGAGCCAATCTGGGCAATTCGCGCCATGTTGCTCTGGAAGCATCGCCGTAAGTTAGCACATGTTACAGCAATTTCTCTGCTGGTAAGTCTTGCCGTCTCGTTTTCCATTCCCAAGCAATACAAGTCCACCACGAGCATCATGCCACCCGATCAGCAAGGATCAAGCGCTATGCTTTTGGCCGCGCTTGCGGGTCATTCAGGTGGTTTGGGGGCATTGGGTAGTCTGGCGAGCGGGCTTTTTGGGGCACACTCCTCCACTGCCTTGTTCATTAACTTGTTGCAGAGTGGAACTGTCAGTGATCACCTCATTGACCGATTCAACCTGCAACACGTTTACCACAAGCACTATCGCATTGATACGGCCAAGCACCTTGCGCGATGCACCAAGATTACGGAGGACAAGAAGAGTGGCGTAATCACGATTGCAGTGGAAGACATAAATCGGGTGCGTGCTCGTGATTTGGCGCAGGCATATCTCGACGAATTGAACAACCTCGTCACAAAGACAAATACTTCGGCAGCCCATCAGGAGCGTATCTTCGTCGAGCGGCGTCTGCATGAGGTTCAAACGAATCTTGAAGATGCAGAAATGCAACTAAGCCAGTTTTCGACCAAGAGCAACGCTATCGACATTAAGGAGCAGACACGCGCTATGGTCGATGCCGGCGCGCGAGTCCAGGCGGAACTCCTGGTTGAACAGTCAGGTCTCCAGTCTCTACGCCAGATTTATGGCGATAGCAATATCCGGGTGCGCGAAGCAGAGGCCCGTATTGCCAGCCTGCAAGGCGAGCTTACGAAAATGACAGGGTCTTCGGCTCCCCTGACCGCAGAAGCAATTCATGACGACAACACGAACTCCATTGGCAGCAACGATAAGGGCGAACTTTATCCTCCCTTGCGTCAGCTTCCGCGGCTTGCCGTCTCATATACCGACCTCTATCGTCGTGTGAAAGTACAAGAGAGCGTATTTGAGCTTCTCACACAGCAATATGAAATGGCCCGTATCGAGGAAGCCAAAGATGTTCCGGTTGTGAGTGTAATTGATCCGCCGGGGATACCCGAGAAGAAGTCGTTCCCCCCCCACTTGCTGATCACTCTGCTGCTTACATTTCTCTCGTTCACGGTTGCATCTGCTCTAATCCTCATGCGTGATAACTGGGAGAAGGTCGACCCTGCCGATCCACGCAAGATGCTCGCAGTTGAGGTCTTACCTGTATTGCGTCGGCGGATTCGCCTCCTTCGCCTGAAGCGAGGTTTCGAATGAAAACACGCTTGACGAAGGTTATCTATGACGTTCAAGGCCAGGCTCCTATCGGATCAGGAACCATCGACGTTGCTGCCCTTATGAAGCGCAGGAGGAATCGCTATCATGAAGATCCTCATTAGTGCTGCTTCATATGCTTCGAATATCTCCGGCATACAGCGCCACGCTTGCAATGTCGTGCGCTGTCTGTTGCAGCAGCCAGAGGTGTCCTTTGTCCATCTTGTTATCGCGCCTTGGCAGCGCAAGCTGACGCAGGACGCCGGCATCAAATCTGATCTCCGACTTTCAACACATATTGCCGATATGGAGCCAGGTTCGCTCAGTCGAAATTTGTGGCACTACCGGATACTTCCAGAGCTTGCGGCTCACTTGGAAGTTGATTTGGTCCATCTCACCTATCCTGTGCCCGTGAATGCTGCCGCATTTAGATGCCCAACAGTGGTAACGCTGCACGATATGTACCCCTATGAGATTCCCAAAAACTTTGGGTTCCCTAAGTTCATCTTCAATCGCTTAGTCTTAAAGCAATGTCTTCGCAACGTCGACGTCATTGCCTGCGTCTCCGACGCTACGCGTAACCGCTTAAAGCAGTACTCATCAGTTCGCATATGGCATAAAGCGATTCGGATCTATAACTGCGTCGAAGCGCAGCCGCATTGCACCACGCAGTCGCCTCTTCCAAATTGGCAGGGTGAGCCATTTCTGCTCTGCGTTGCACAGCATCGCCACAATAAGAACCTTCCTCTATTGATCCGAATCTTCGATCGACTACTGCGCTCTGGACATGTTGGTTCGAATGTGAGGCTTGTCATTCTGGGAATTACTGCGCAAGATACTCGCAATATTCACAGAACCGTGGCAAGTCTGGATCTTGGCAGGAGCATTTGCTTTCTTGAAGGGCTGTCCGAGTCAGAACTGCAGTGGTGCTATACCCAATGCGAAGCGGTTGTAGCTCCCTCCTTGACTGAAGGCTTCGGGCTTCCAGTTGCTGAAGCGCTTCTTGTTGGATGCCGGATTGTATGTTCGGACATACCAGCGCATCGGGAAGTTGGAGATGGAAGATGCCGGTTTGTGGCATTAGGACAAGACGCCGAGAAAGCATTTGCAGAAGCGCTTGTGAAAGTTCTTAAAGAACCCAAGAGTCCGCCTGCGGCTCTTCCTCAGTTCTCCATGCCGACCCTTGCGAGGCAATACATCAGTCTCTATCGCAAGCTAATTTCTTCCTCTGTTCCCGAGGAGAATGCGAACGCTTCCATTTCAATCAACGAGACGATGTCAGAGAGACAACCCCTATGACAGTTATCAACCGCATATCCGCGCTGTCCTGTCGAGAGGAGAAACATGGGCGCATCTGAATCTGTGACATCGCGTCTCTATGCAGAAACTCTCGCAGCTTCCGGCAGGGAATTGCGTGCAACCTTAAGATACCTGTTCCAGAACACTCTGGCAGCGATAGAGATGGCGTCCGACTTTTTAACATGCATCGTCGGCATCCTCGCGGCTTACTTTTTTGAGTCCTCGCTATATGTCGGAAGACAACTTCCATATCCCATACGCGAAGCCGCGGCAGTGAGTCTTAGCGTATCTCTATTCTCGGTGCTTCTTCTGCACCGGGACGGAGCGTATCGCGGGAGTGGTGGCCTGCTCCAGATTAGGGAAACGGAACGCGCAATTCGCGTCCCCGTGCAATCCGTACTCATCATGCTTCCATTCAGCCTTCTTCTGAATCTTAAGTTCTCCTGGTTGGATTTCACCATTGCACTTGTTCTGATACCAGTCTTACTTATCTTGCAGAAACATGCATTCGCTGCAGTGATCAGCGTACTCCGTGTAAGAGGACGCGGCACAGATCGAGTGATTGTGTACGGAATAGGTGAGACAGGGAAGCGCGTTCTTTCGGCTCTTTCTTGTTCGTTCCGGCTCGGGCTCTACCCGGTAGCTATGATCGATGATAACCCCGTACTTGACGGAGAATGGATGTCCGAGATGGGATATCGACGACGACGTTCTGTTCCGGTTCAGCGTGGGCCGATCACATCTGCGTTGCTAACCTCGTGTCAGTGCAGCACCCTCATTGTCGTGCTTCCGAACCTCTCCTCAGAGCAAATTGCCGCAGCCGCCGATGCTGCGATCCAAGCTGGATCTCGGGTTTTCTTCCTTTCCGCTACTGAACTTCGGGAACAGAAATGGACGGAGTCGATTGACGTCGACGGCTTATTGCTTACTCCTATGCTTGAGTCGTTCGAGCGTTGGCCCTACTCGGTTGCGAAACGCATAGTCGATCTCATTGGAGCCTCGCTGTTATTGGTATTGTTGGCTCCTCTGTTCTTCCTCATCGCGTTTTTCATAAAGCTCGACTCGAGCGGCTCAGCGTTTTTCGTTCAGGACAGAGTAGGCCGCAACGGAGAGCTCTTCAAAATGTACAAATTTCGTTCGATGTACAAGGGTACACCGCAATATGAGCTTTCCCCGACCACACCATTCGATCCCCGAATCACCAGGATCGGAAGGTTCCTTAGAAAGACCAGCCTGGATGAATTGCCTCAACTGATGAATGTCTTTTTGGGGGATATGTCTTTGGTGGGACCTAGGCCGGAGATGCCCTTCATCGTGCAGATCTATACCTCCGAGCAGCGGCAGAGACTTCAGGTCGTTCCCGGAATTACCGGCCTATGGCAGCTGAGCGCCGACAGAGCCTTCCTGATCCACGAAAACATTCAGTATGACCTCTACTACATCCGAAACCGCGGCTTCTTTATGGATATTGCGATTCTGATTCACACGTTGTTCTTTACCATGCGGAGAGGCGTATGACTCACTCCACTTCGAATGCGCAACAGTACTGGTTGCCAACTCCGGTCCGATATAACAAACCCGAAGATTGCCATCCTGAATATTGCCTACCGGACTTTCGCTATTCAGTAACGGTCACTCAACATTTTTGTCTTCGGAGAAATCAATGAGCGTCGCAATCATAACGGGCTCGTCTGGATTAGTTGGATCGGAGGCGGTGACGTACTTTGCAGCTCTGGGATTCGACATAGTAGGAATCGACAATGGCATGCGCGAGGTATTTTTTGGCCAATCCGCTTCCACGCGGTGGATGATGGAAAAGCTAAAGAAAGAATTGCGTGGCTATACGCATTACGATCTGGACATACGCGACGCGCCTGCCATGAACCGTGTCTTCGCCAGGTATTCTGCCGACATCCAACTGGTCATACATACCGCTGCACAGCCGTCGCACGACTGGGCGGCCAACGATCCTGTCACCGACTTTACTGTAAATGCGAACGGCACGTCCATTTTGCTTGAGGCCGCGAGGAATCATGCCCCCGAAGCGGTGTTCATCTTCATGTCAACGAATAAAGTTTATGGAGATCGCCCCAATCGTTTGCCCCTCGTGGAATTGGACACTCGTTGGGAGATTGATCCGGCACATGAATATGTTGATGGAATCCCTGAGACCATGTCGATCGATGGAACGCTGCATAGTCTATTCGGCGCATCGAAGGTTGCCGCAGACACGTTAGTTCAGGAATATGGCCGGTACTTTGGCATGAGAACGGCATGCTTTCGCGGAGGATGTCTGACTGGGCCAAATCACTCGGGGACCCAACTCCACGGGTTTCTGGCTTATCTCATGAAGTGCACTGTTATGGGCACGCCGTACACAATCTTCGGCTACAAGCAAAAGCAGGTTCGCGACAATATCCATAGCGCCGATCTGATTCAGGCATTCCATCATTTCTTTCTGAACCCGCGATGCGGAGCGACTTACAACATCGGTGGCGGCCGCTATAGCAACTGTTCGATGCTGGAAGCCGTAAAGCTCTGCGAAACAATTTGCGGCAACAAGCTCAATTACACCTATGTCGATGAGAATCGTCGGGGAGATCACATCTGGTGGATTAGCGATCTGTCTCGTTTCAAAGCTGATTATCCAGGCTGGTCCTTGCGCTACGACGTTCCGGAAATTCTGCATCAGATTTACGAATTGAACGCAGAGCGCTGGGGGGCTGGATGCTTAATCTAGGAAAGAAAAATGTCCTCGGGATATTGATCGATGCGGTGGACTACGAAGCGGTCATCTCTTTCGTGTTCGAGTGCGCTAGGCAAAAGCGCGGAGCGATGATTTCCGCTCTTGCCGTTCACGGAGTGATGACGGGCGTCTTAGACCCGGAGCACAAGTTTCGCTTGAATCGCTTTGACTTGCTTGTCCCCGACGGTCAACCCGTCCGCTGGGTCATGAATTGGCTATACGGGACTAAGCTACTCGACCGAGTCTATGGGCCTGAACTCATGCGAAAAATCTGCGAGCGAGCAACGAGCGAAGGCACTTCAATTTACCTGTATGGCAGTACAAAACTCGTTGTCACATCGCTGGCCGAATCACTCGCAAGAATGTTCCCGGAGATCAACATTGTTGGTAGCGAACCATCAGCATTTCGCAAGCTGAATCCGGATGAAAAAGCTTCCCTCCAACAGCGGATCCAGTCATCGGGGGCATCCATCATCTTTGTTGGACTTGGTTGTCCTCGCCAGGAAATTTTCACCTACGAATTAGGCGGCACTCTCTCCGCTCCCGTATTAGCTGTCGGCGCCGCCTTCCCGCTCTTAGCCGGAATATTGCCCCAGGCCCCTCCGTGGATGCAGCGCTTTGGTTTGGAATGGCTGTTCCGTCTTCTTGCCGAACCGCGTCGATTGTGGCGCCGGTATCTTTATCTGAATCCTGCATATCTCATTCTTGTGGCGTTGCAAGGATTCGGAGTACGGCGCTTTTCGTCTCAAGGTAGCCCACCAGTCAATGATGTTTTGGTTGGTTAGCCTGTCTACTCAGATGTGCTCGAGAATAGTCAACACTCGCCCACGAACTGGAGAGGATGGAATCTACGCCTTGGTTTTATCGGAGAGGCATTCGGCAAGTGGAGCTCTAAAGAGCCGACTTATAGTTTTGGTTGCCCCCCAGGGATTCGAACCCCGATTGGCCGAGTCAGAGTCGGCAGTCCTACCATTGAACGAGGGGGCAACAGATTGATGTGGCGCCGCGAACCAGTGCTCGCTGACTGCCTTTTTAGAGTGTACGGTGACACTCGATTCTGGTCAATGTCTGCGTGCACTAGAATGCGAAGATGGACAACAAGATCGCTGAAACCTTCCTCGATTTTTCCTGTCGCCGGCTGGACATGATTGTAACCAACATGAAGTTCTGCCTCGGAAAACTTACCGATGAGCAGATCTGGTCCCGCGGTGGTCCTCATGAAAACGCCGTAGGCAATATCGTCCTTCATCTCTGCGGAAATATTCGGCAGTGGGCGATCCACGGAGTCAGTGGCGCAAAGGATGTTCGTGTTCGCGAGGCTGAGTTCAGTGCCGACGGCGGCCTCACCGGAGCACAGCTATCCACGATGTTTGCGGATACCATCGCCGAAGCGCGCCACATCATCGCAACCCTGCCGCCCGAGCGCCTCACCGATCGCACCGCACCGCAGCCCGGTCGTCCCGAAGTCAGCGTGCTCGAAGCCATCTATCAGGTGGTCGCGCACGCCCACGAGCATACCGGCCAGGTCATTCTTGTCACCAAGCAGATGATCGCCACCGATCTCGATCTGACGACGCCCCGACCTCGTTAGCGCAGCTATTCGACAGGCAGTTTAGCTCTGTAACCATCGCGGGTGATGATCGAGTACTTCAGTGGTTTGCCCTTCTCGTCCTGCATCCGCAGGGGATGCCCCTCGTTGTCGACCAGCAGCACCTGAATCTTGCGATACGAGCCGTCGTTCTTCGTATTGGTAGGCCGATAGGTCAAAACGTACTGGTTGCGAATCGAGTTGTTGATCTGCGAAAAGATGTCGGGAAGCTCGCCCTGAAAGACCGGGCTGAAGCTCAACCCTCCGGTCATGGCGGCAAAGGTCTTTAGCTGATTCTGCGCCTGTAGATAGTTCAGGTCTGCCATGCCGCCTCCCATCCCTCCACGGCCTCCACGCAGCTCGTTGAGCAGCGCACCGGTGCCGATCGAAAAGATAGTGACATTCGGTGTGGCCTTCACCTTGGCCAGAATCTTGTCCAGCGTCAGCTTAGAGAAGGTGTCGCGCCCGCTGCCGATCAGGATGATGTACTTTCGTCCTTCCACGCGGCTCAACCGGTCGAGCGTCTCATACAGCGCGTCGAACATGTCGGTATCCGAGAAGCCCGGAATCGTCAGCGACTGTAACGCCTGCGCAATCAGATCTCTATTATTGGTGAAGTCGGTGAGGATGTGCGTGTGCAGATCATAGGTGACCACGGCAACGTAGTCGTCCGGACGCAGCGTACGAAAGAAGCTGTACGACGCGTTCTGCATGTCGTTGATCAGATAGTAGCTGTTGGCGGCAAACTCCAGCAGCATCACGGCAGTGATCGGCGTCTGCGTCATGCGAACGCTCGTGATCGTCTGCGGCACGCCGTCTTCAAGCACAAGAAAGTTACCGGCCTTCAGCCCCGGAACGAACTGGTGGGTCTTATCGAGGATGACGTTGACGTTCAGGTTGACGATCGGTACATCGACACGCAACGAAAACGTCTCGTTATCAGGATTCTTGACGGTAGGCTCTGCGGGCGCAGGCGGCGGAGGAGGTTCGTTGTCCTCAGGCTTCTTACGAATGACGAGCGGCCCGTTGTCGGTCTGTGGCCCGCTTTCATCGGTGTTCTGGTCAGGCTTTGTCTGCTGCGCCGGAGGAGTCTGCGCGGCTGGGGCGCTCTGTGCCTGGATCGTCGGAGTCGGCGTCGCGAATAGGAGTGCGGCAAGGGCTAGCAGAGTGGCCGGAAGTCGGAAGCTCATCATCACGCTCATTATGGAAAACTCTACTCCGTACCATTGGACGGTGTTAAGCGCTACTCGTGAGAACCTGCGCGAACGCTGCTGAAAGCGGCGACTGCGACCTGCTCCTCCATCACAATCGACGCATGGCTCGCATTCGGATAGTGGCTGCCGGTAGCCATTAGCTCTTCAATGGTCTCGACCGAGCGGATTCCACCCCTTGCCCCGACCGCCATACAATTCAACGCTGCTGCGGCACAGGCAAAATCGAGCTGTCGGTCCAGCGGCCACTCCTGCAGTAGTCCGTAGATAAATCCTGCGTGAAAGGTATCTCCTGCGCCGGTCGTATCGACCACCGGCACCCTGTACGCCGAGGTGTAGTGAAACTGGCTGCCGTCCCACGCCAGCACGCCATCCTGTCCAAGGGTCGCCGCCGTCAACCGGCAGCCATAGCGTCGTTGCATCATGCGCAGCGCCGTCTCAAGTCTGGGCTCCTTCATCAATCGGCAGGGAAAGTCGCGGCTGACAATAAGGTAGTCGATCTTCTCGAGCAGTTGCTCCACTCCGGGATACAGCTCATCAAGATCGGCGATGACCGGAATGCCGGCCTCACGCGCCCATCCTGCCGCCAGCGTCGCCGTGGCCGTGTCGTAGCCGTCTACGTGAAGTGCCCGCGCATTCACAACCCACTCGCGGTCCAGCAGCTCCGGCCGCAGGTCCAGCCGCTCGTCCTTCCGCCAAAGCACCGTCCGCTCGCCGCCGCCATCGACCAGAATCAGCGACTGCCGACTGGCGCACTCTGAAACCGTAATGATCTGAGTCTCTACTCCCGCATCAGCAAAAGCATTGTGATGAAGCGTCGCAGCGCTATCGTCGCCAAGGCTGCCGATGTACCGTGTGCTCATCCCCCAGAGCTGGCAGGCAACCACGGTGCTCGCGACCTGTCCCCCCGGCATCACATCCGCCGCGCTGAACTCAACCTTGGAGCCGCGCGTCGGATAGTCCGCAAGCGGAATAACGGTATCGGTCGCGTTCAATCCCACGCCAACCAGGTCAACCTTCGACGACTTCCTCATATTCCTACTGTAAATGCTGTGTGACAGTCCGCAATGGCTGATTGGCCGATCTTCGGCGATTCAGCGGATTGGGCGCATCCTGGCCGCTCCACTACAATCGCTGAAAAGATGCTCGCTCTGCAAAACAAACGCATCCTCGTCACCCGCACCCGTACCCAGGCCTCCGATCTCGCCGTCCGGCTTGAGGCCCTCGGCGCGACTCCTATCCTTATACCCACCATCGAGATCATCCCTCCAGAAACCTACACCCCCCTCGATACAGCACTAGCGCAGCTCGAAAACTACGATTGGCTGCTCTTCACCAGCGCCAATGCCGTTGAAGTCTTCCACCAGCGCCGTCAAAATCTCGACCCACTCCAAAAAGCGGGTGCCCCACGTCCCGATCTCGGGACGTGGGTTTCCGGAAGCCATCGATATCCAAAGATCGCCGTCATCGGCCCAGCGACCACGCGGGCAGTGCAGGGAATCGGCCTTGCCGTCGATCTCATCCCTCCAAAGTACATCGCCGAGTCGCTCGCCGAAGTACTCGTCCCTCAAGTCTCGGACAAGCGCATCCTGTTCATCCGTGCAGCCGAGGCCCGCGACGTTCTCCCCGAGGCTCTCACCGCCGCAGGAGCCACCGTCACCATAGCCGAGGCCTATCGCAACCGGATTCCCCCCGAATCCATCCCCGCGCTCCAGCAGCTCTTCGTCACGCCCGCCAACTACCCCGACGCCATCACCTTTACCAGCGCCTCCACCGTCCGCAACCTCATAGCCCTGCTCGAAGCCGCTACTCTCACCCTCCCCGCCGAGACAGCACTCGCATCCATCGGCCCGGTCACGAGCCGCGCCCTCCGCGACCTCGGCCACGAACCCACCATCGAAGCTCCCGCCGCGACTATCGACGCCCTGATTCAATCCCTGATAGGCCACTTCACCTTAGCAGGCTAGTGCAGGCAGGCACCGCTTGTCTTTGCCAAACGAAGCTGCGTATCCTTCTCTCCGCATACTCCTCGCGCCCTCAACGGTTGATCGGCGCAGAAAGTAGAGCGCATGCACTCTTCTTCCGCATCCGGGTCCAGATCGCCGCGCCGCAGCGCCTTCGTCGTAGCCGCCATGCTGGCGATGATCGTCGTGCCTGCGATCTTCACCCTGCGCACGGTACATCTCTCCGCAGTCGCTCCAACTGTGGCTACAACACCCGGAGCCTCTCCCTACGGCTACACCGTCAGCCTTCTTCTCTTCGTCATTCCGGTGCTCGTCATCACGTTCTGGTTTCTCCCGCAGGAGCAGATCAAAATCTCCCAAAAGAGCTTTGTCTGGACCATTGGCCTGCTCTTTCCCATCGGCGCCTGCTCGATTTCTTCTTCGCCCGCTACTTCTTCGTCTTTCCCAACCCCGCCGCGACGCTTGGAATCAAGGCCCCCGCCCTCGGCGCCCCCGTGCCTATAGAAGAGTACGTCTTCTATCTCACCGGCTTTCTCTGCGTCCTGCTGCTCTATATCTGGCTCGATGAGTATTGGCTGGCCGCCTATACCGTCGAAGGCGCATCAGCTCTGCGCCAACAGTTTCGCCGCCTTCTCAAGCTTCACCCCGAGTCGATCATACTGGCCGTCGCTCTCGTCATTGGAGCCATCCTCTTCAAGAAGTACCTCTCCAACTCTCCCGCAGGCTTCCCCGGCTACTTCATCTTTCTCGCCCTTGCCGCACTTGTACCCTCGGCAGCCCTGCTCTCCTCGGCACGCCCAGTCATTAATTGGAGAGCGTTCAGCCTCACAGCCTTCTTCATCCTTCTCGTCAGCCTCATGTGGGAGGTCACCCTGGCCATCCCCTACGGCTGGTGGAACTTTCGCGCCGAGCAGATGCTCGGAGTTCGCATTACCGCCTGGGGATATCTCCCCATCGAAGAGGTATGCCTCTGGATGACGGTCACCTACGCGACAGTCATCGTCTATGAAACAGTAAAGTGCTGGCAGAGCTCGGGAAGGTCGATGCGCCACGCCTTCTTCGGCAATTCGCTTTAGTGTGAAGTCCAGGTCTTATCAGATGAGTTGCACAGCTTCTCCAGCGTGCAGTCGGCGCAGCGAGGCTTGCGAGCCACGCAAATCTGCCGTCCATGATGGATCAGCTCATGCGAAAAGGCGATCCAGTGGTCCTGAGGAATGATCTTCATCATGTCCTGTTCCACCTTTTCGGGCGCAGTCTCCTTGGTCAATTCAAGCCGATGTGTCAGGCGCATAACATGCGTATCTACAACAACTCCGACGGCAATATTAAACCATGACCCGAGCACTACATTCGCTGTCTTCCGCGCCACACCGGGCAGACGCAGCAACTCTTCCATCGTCTGTGGAACCTTGCCCCCAAACTCCTCAACAACGGCAGTAGCCGCACCCTTAATTGACTTCGCCTTATTGCGAAAGAATCCGGTGGTACGAATCAACTCCTCCAGCTCCGGCAACGAAGCAGCCGCCATCGCCTTCGGGGTAGGGAACGCCTTGAATAACGCAGGCGTCACCAGATTCACCCGCACATCCGTACATTGTGCGGACAAAATCGTGGCAACCGTCAGCTCCCACGCGTTGCGATGATTCAGCGCGCAGACCACGCCGGGATAAGTCTTAGCCAGCACATCCAGAATCGCCGCGACCCGCGCCGGAGCCAGCGGATTTGCCGTCTTGCCAGTTTTTTTCTTCGCAGAAGCAGGCTCGGTAGCAGCAATCGCTCGCGTCTTCTTGCCCACGGGCGATTGCTGCACCGGCTTCACTATCGTTGTCACCTTAGTCCCAGCCACTTTAGTCCGAGCCATAGAGTCTTATCCCAGCCGGTTCAGCATCTCTTCCGCAGGCACGCGAACGCAACTGAAGATCGGAAAGTCCTTCAGCGTGTACAAGCTGATCTCGGTCTCGCGCAGCTGCTGCACAAGATCAACGAAATCCTCCGGGAAGTTCGTCTCAAACGCCACCACGAACTCCTGATCGTCGATGCCGAACGAGTAAGTCGTATTCAGCTTCACTCGCGGATAGCTCAACCCAATGCGAATATGCTCATCCATCAGCCGCTTGCGCTCTTCCATCGACAGCAGATACCAAGGCCGCGTCTTCCAGAACGGATAGATAAAGATGTACTTCTGTCCACCGGGACGAATCGCGCCGCGGCTCTCGCCTTCGCTCTCATCGGCGCGGTCGATCTGGTATTGCGAGCGCTTGGTCATCGCCAGAAAATTGTGCGGCGAGTTGAGATACCCGCCCAGTGCCGTACCCATCAACTCGCTGCGCATCTGGTTCATCTCATCGACGGCGTAGCCAATCGACCAGACGCACATATCCACATCGCCGCGCGTGCCCACAGTCGAATAGGTCAGCGAAAGAAACTCGCCCGGCTTGTTCCACCGAGACAGAACGGCGGCAAACTCCGCCTTGTGCTTTGCCTTCTCTTCCTTAGGCAGGCGACGCCACTCGGGCATCACCTTATAGAAGCTGAACGCCACAATCTGCCGCTTCACCGGCGGCTTCGAAGGATCATGCGCTGCCGCTCCATAGCTGCTCGCGGGCCGTCCTGAAGCAGCCGCAGGCTTCGCTGTCTCATGCGCTTCACGTTTCGGTGCAATCGTCTCGGTCATTTCCTGTGCCATATATCGATTGTCTCCCGAACCCGCGCCACTGGCAAAGAGCCGTCCTTTCACCTCAAACCGATATACTGCACCTGCATGTCAGAAAAAATTATTGCCCTCCTCGTCGGCGCCATCGCCAGTGGTGGCTATCTGAGCGTCATCGTGCTCATGGCCATCCAGTCCGCCTGCATCCCCATTCCCTCCGAAGTCATCATGCCGCTGGCCGGCTACGCTCTGGCCCACACCCAGTTCCAGCTCATCATCCTGGCCACTGTGGCTTCGCTCGCCTCGAACCTCGGCTCCATCCCCGCCTACTGGGTAGGCGCTCGCGGAGGCCGTCCCATGGTCGAGCGCTACGGCAGTTATCTCCTCCTCAGCCGCCGCGACCTCAACCTCGTCGATCACTTCTTCGACCGCTACGGCTCCATCACCGTCCTCATCGGCAGAATGCTTCCCATCGTTCGCACCTTCATCGCCTTCCCGGCGGGCGTCGCGAAGATGAATCAGGTTCGCTTCCACATCTACACCTTCATCGGCTCATGGCCGTGGTGCTACGTGCTCGCGTATGTCGGTATGAAGCTTGGCGCGCAGTTCAACACCAACCCCCGCTTCAAAGAGATCTTCCACCGCTTCCACCTCGGCGTCGAAGCCGTCATCGTCATCGGCTTTATCTGGTTCGTCGTATCGCATTGGAAGAACCGCATCCGCACCGAAGCGGCATAGCTCTCAAACCGAAAGAGTTAATGGAAGCGAGACGCAACTCGTCCGTGCCCTCCGTGTCTCTAATAGGGTGGCTCGCTTTTGGGCCTGGTATAACGGTTAAGCTTTTGGGGCTACTATGGTGGCCGAGGAGAATCACGATATGTCCAATTGGAAGCTACTCGCACTCTCTGCATTAAGCGCTGCTCTGATGATTGGTACTATTACCGTTGCTCCCGCACAGGTTTCCATCAACATCGGTGTAGCTCCTGTATGCCCCTACGGCTACTTCGACTACGCCCCTTACGACTGCGCTCCCTACGGCTACTATGGGCCCGACTGGTTTATCGGCGGAGTCTTCGTCGGAGCCGGTCCCTGGTTCCACGGCCCGCACGGTTTCTACGGCCACGTCGATAACCGCTACGATCCCCGCCACGGTTACCGCGGCCCAATGCCCGCACGTGGCGCCGAGCCGTTCCAGCATTTTCAGGGGAACGAAGCGCGTGACGGTCGCGGCCATGTAGGCAATGCCGGCCATGACGCCAGCAACGAACACAGCGCCGGATTCCGCGGCTCAGGCCGTCCCGGCGGTGGTGGCGGTCATGCTGGTGGTGGCCATCGCTAGATAATTGAGATACGAATCGCAAATAAAGGCCCGCTGTTGTTCAGCGGGCCTTTGTATTTAGGCTAATTATCCAGAACGATACGTCTTCAATTCTCCGAAGGCCGCTCAATATGATCGATCACGATGATCTCCATTGGCTCCTCGGCTGACTTCAACTGCAATCCCAGATGCTTCAGCGAAGTTGCAACTGTGGCAGTGGCATCTGCGTTTGGATCGTTATCCCCCGTTCGATATTCAAAATCGAAGGAACCCTCCAGCCCGGTCCTATCCACAACAGGGCGCCCCACAATGCCGCTGAGACGAGTCGCCAGTTGCGCCATTGAGATATTTTTCCCGGCTAGGCCCGTACCAAATGCCACACGCCCTCCGTCCGGGCTTCCCGCCCATGAATAAGCAGTCGTGTCTTTAGGAGGCTCTAGCTTCAAAGTGCTGCCTGTCCTCTCCAAGATATAGCTCGGCTCCTGCTTGCTCTCGCGATGGAAGCGCAGGTGAAAACGATCGATTAGAAGCGATTGCAGCATCTCGCGCTGCTCTTGGTTTGGAGGACTCTTGAAAGAGGCTGGATTGGAATGAATACTTGCTGAAGATGAGGGTGGTTTGCCGACAACATCGTAGTAATCCTCATCGATCCAGGGCGGACCACCCAGTATTTGGAACTTCCTGATATCAAACGCATCCATCAGCAGATACCGCACGGCGTAGTGACTGGCGACGACCTTGCCTCCGGGATAGGTGAACAGGCCAACCGGTGCTGGGCCTTTTGGATTCGATGGTTTGACTGATGCAACCTCAAACTCCGGCAGCTTACCGGCTGGCTGACAGAACGCCATAGGCGTAGCAAATACTACACACATAAAAAATAAAACTCGTCTGCGAGTGCGTGCTAAATATTTGATCGTCATCGGTTAGTCGTATCTTTCGGCAAGCAGATGTTACTGCACTATAGGTTTGTCTGCACAGCGATTGCCGATATTTTGTCCACGGCGAAAGCTACACTCCAAACCACGTCATCTCGACCGAAGCCGCGCAGTTTTATCGCGCAGCGCAGTGGAGAGACCCCTGTATTTCGCCGTTGACGTTGACCGCGCTTTTATAGGGTTAAGGCTTTCATCCAATTCAGGCTCTCGCATGGAAAGAAGCTCATCCACGCCAAAACTGCGTCATTTCCGGAGAAAATGCGTTATCGCTAAAGCCTGAACAATCGTCCACTTCGTTTGCGCCTGCTCTTTTCGTGAGCAATACTGAGGTTTCCGTACCCACGGAAAATTGCCTCACGAAGGATTTTGCTCAGTTATGTCTACCCCCGAAGCCGCCACACCGAGCGCGGCCAGCATCAAGCCTGCAACTGGAAAATTGGGCGTCATGGTTCCCGGCATGGGAGCTGTCGCCACGACACTTATCGCCGGCGTAGAAGCCGTCCGCCGCGGGCTGGCCAAGCCCATCGGCTCAACCACGCAGATGAGCACCATTCGCCTCGGCAAGCGTAACGAAGGACGCAGCCCGCTCATCAAGGACTTCGTTCCCATCGCTCAGCTCGATGATCTCGTCTTTACCGGGTGGGACATCTTCGGCGGCAACCTCTACGACGCAGCCAAGACCGCGCAGGTGCTCGACAATGAGCAGCTCGAGCAGATCAAGCCCTACCTTCAGTCCATCGAGCCAATGCCCGCCGCCTTCGATCAGCACTACGTCAAGCGTCTTGAAGGCAAGAAGATCAAGACCGGCAAGAACAAGTGCGACCTCGCCAACCAGATTCGCAACGATATCTCCGAATTCAAAACCAAGACCGACCGGCAGGTGATGATCTGGACCGGCTCGACCGAGATCTTCATCGAGCCCAGCGCCGTTCACCAAACGCTCGAAGCCTTCGAGAAGGGCCTCGTCGAAGACGACCCGAACATCTCGCCCTCAATGCTCTACGCCTGGGCCGCCCTCAAGGAGGGCATTCCCTTCGCCAACGGCGCGCCGAATCTGACTGTTGATATTCCGGCATTGCAGGAGCTTTCGAAGAAGATGAACGCTCCCATCTGCGGCAAGGACTTCAAGACCGGGCAGACCTTCATCAAGACCGTACTTGCTCCAGCATTCAAAACCCGCAACCTTGGTGTAAGTGGTTGGTATTCCACGAACATTTTAGGCAACCGCGATGGCGAAGTGCTCGACGATCCGGAGTCCTTCAAGACCAAGGAAGAGTCCAAACTGGGCGTGCTGGACTATATCTTTCAGCCTGAGCTGCACCCCGATCTCTACAAGGATCTTTATCACAAGGTTCGCATTAACTATTACCCGCCACGTGGTGATAACAAAGAAGGTTGGGACAACATCGATATCTTCGGCTGGCTCGGTTATCCGATGCAGCTCAAGGTCGATTTCCTCTGCCGCGACTCGATTCTTGCAGCTCCTTTGGCGCTCGATCTGGTGCTCTTTATGGACCTTGCGGCACGTACGCCAAGCCTGCGCGGATTGGGCATCCAGGAGTGGTTGAGCTTCTACTTCAAGGCTCCGCAACATGCTGAAGGACTGTATCCGGAGCATGATTTATTCATTCAGCACACCAAGCTGAAGAACACGCTTCGACACATTATGGGCGAAGACCTCATCACCCATCTTGGGCTCGAATATTACGACCAGTAACCGGTAAATCGACGGTTTACTGGTTACATAATGAATTGCGTAACCGGTAAAAGCATAGTTTAGGGGTTACAGCCAAAACTGTAACCCCTTCGACTTTTATCGAGCTTAGTTTGGGAAGAAAGTATCCCGAAATTCGTTATCCGCGAACAAGCTCTCTGTGCTTCCGGACAGCTCCGGCCAGTTCGCGCAGCAGCGTCTGCGTCTCGGCCCAGTCGATGCAGGCGTCGGTGATGCTCTGTCCATAGACAAGCTCCTTGCCGTTGACGAGCGACTGCGCACCGGCGACGAGATTGCTTTCGATCATGACGCCCTGGATGTGGCGTTGCTTGCTGGTTGCGATCTGTTCGGAGACGGAGTGAGAGACCAGCGCTTGCTTGCGATGATCTTTGCCGCTGTTGGCATGGCTGAAGTCGATCATGATGCGCGGCTTGACGCCTGCCTTTTCCATCTGCGCTGCCGTCGATGCGACTGATTCGGCGTCGTAGTTGGTGACTTGACGGCCGCCGCGCAGGATGACATGACAGTCGGGATTGCCGGAGGTAAGAAGGATGGCGGATTGTCCCGTCTCCGTAGTTCCGAGAAAGGTGTGGGGATTGTTTGCGGAGAGGATGGCCTCAACCGCGATCTGAACGTTGCCTGAGGTGCCGTTCTTGAAGCCGATGGGGCAGGAGAGCCCGGAGGCGAGCTGGCGGTGCACCTGGCTCTCTGTGGTTCGTGCGCCGATGGCTCCCCAGCTGACGAGATCGGACATGTACTGCGGCGTGATCATGTCGAGGAACTCGGTGCCGGCGGGAACGCCCATCTCGGCGAGATCGAGCAGGAGGCGGCGGGCGATACGCAGACCGTCGCTGATGCGGAAGGAGTCGTCGAAGTAGGGATCGTTGATGAGTCCCTTCCAGCCGAGGGTGGTGCGCGGCTTTTCGAAGTAGACCCGCATCACCAGCATGAGCTCGCCGGAGAGCTCTGCGATGGCCTGCTTCAGCAGACCTGCGTACTCGCGGGCGGCGGCGGGGTCGTGGATGGAGCAGGGGCCGACGACGACGATCAGGCGGTCGTCCTGTCCGTTGAGGATGTCTACGATCTGGCGACGCGCGTCAAAAACGGTGCGCGAGGCGTTATCGGTCACGGGCAATTCTTCTTCAAGGAAGATGGGAGGCAGAACAACTCTGCTGGATTTGATCCTGAGGTTATTTGTGGGATATGTCATGGTTGCTCTATCAGGATACTAGGTGCGGATGGTTCTGCCGCGGGGCAAAGCCAATTTGAAGGCAATTAGGGCTTCCTGCAAGTATTTCCTCGGGGGCTAAAGCCCCGATGCAGGCAAGGCGTCTGTGGCACGACTGAAGCCGTGCCCTTAACAGAGCCGAACTTAGTCGGAGATTTCTTAGGAGAAGGGAACGTCGCGCGGCGGAAGGGTGCCTGCGATTACCATCCCATCTGGCTCATGCGCCTTAGGATGATCGCGCTGTAGCTGTTCATGCGTTCGGGCCGTCGCTTGAGGGGAGCAGGCAGGATCGCGGCGAGCCGTGCCCCTTGCTGCCGGCTGATATTCCTTGCCGGTGTCCTGTAGTAGTAACGCGAAGCAGAGTCTGCGCCATAGATGCCGGGACCCCATTCGACGACATTGAGGTAGATCTCGAGAATGCGGCGCTTGCCGAGGACAAGTTCGGCTACGGGAACGAGGCTGGCCTCTGCGCCTTTGCGGAGGAAGGAGCGGCCTGTTCCGAAGAACAGATTTTTTACGAGCTGCTGCGTGATGGTGGACGCTCCGCGGGTGCGGTCGCCTTCCATATCTTCTTTGGCGGCGATTTGGATTGCGTGCCAATCGAAACCGTGGTGCTGGTAGAAGCGCGCGTCCTCTGCGGCGATGACGGCGTGCTGGAGGTTGGGTGAGATCTGGTTGAGTGGAATAAATGTATAGCGGTCGTTATACGGCTTGCGGAGAATGAATGCCTGTAGACGGCGCTGGACGTGTACCGCTGTTGTGGGCGGGTCGATCCATCGGGCGGCAAGAAGAGTAAGTGCTGCAAGCAACCACGACAACGCCAGAATGATGACAAGCCATCGAGCGATGGATAGAAGACGAAGGCTCTTCTTAAGCGGAATCTCGGGCTGCGTGCCTGTTGGTGTAGTCACTATCCTGAATGATATGTCGGGCCGGGTTACTCCGTGACGCTCATGAGCCGCTGCCATAAGGCTTTGGTTCCGGCATCTGTCTTGGCCGAGACGGTGAGAATCTCGTCTACGCCATGCTCCCGTTTGAGTGCGGCAACCGATTTGGCCAATGCGTTGTTTGAGAGCCTGTCCGACTTGGTTCCTACGACGAGATAGGGACGCTGCGTCTGCTTGAAGTAGTCGATGAGCTGCGAGTCGCTGGGCTGCGGCGGAATGTTCGTATCCACGAGGCAGATACAGAGCGCCAGCGCGTCGCGGTCGGCGAGATAGGGCTCGATGAATTTGGGCCACTCCGATGAGATCGACTTCGAGATCTTGGCGTAGCCATATCCCGGAAGGTCGGCGAAGATCAGCGAGGGCTTCTGCTTCATCTTGTCGCCTGCGCCTTCGTGCAGGGCAAAGAAGTTGATGGCCCGCGTGCGTCCGGGCGTGGACGAGGTATGCGCCTGCTTCGACCCCAGAAGCGAGTTGATCAGCGAGGATTTGCCGACGTTCGAGCGGCCCAGGAAGGCTATCTCCGGCGCCCCGTAGGTCCTGGCGTCGGGAGGGAAGTGGGCGACATCGGTCGCGGAGAGTAAAAAGACTGGAGTCAACGGCATGGTTTCAGTCTATCTCTCCGCTGGGGTTAATCTTGTATGGCATAATTCCTCTTGACACGCATAACGCTACACGTTACATAAATACATGATTAAGTCGTTCAAACACGCCGGGCTGGAGAAGTTCTTCACGACGGGTTCGAAGGCCGGAATCCAACCCGCCCATGCCAAAAAGCTAAATCTTTTGCTTGCGACCCTGGACGATGCGACGATGCCTTCCACGATGAATGTTGCAGGCTGGGCATTTCACGAACTGAAGGGAGATCAGGCCGGACGCTTCTCGGTCAAAGTCAATGGCAACTGGCGCATTACTTTCCGCTTCGAGGGCGAAGACGCTATCGTCGTCGACTACGAAGACTACCACTAAACGGTTTATCAAGAGGAGATCATCCGATGGATATGTATAACCCGCCTCATCCCGGCGCTGTCATCAAGGACATCCTGGAAAATGTGCCCATGACCCTCGCCGAGTTCGCCGCCCACATCGGCGTCTCGCGCAACTCGCTCTCTCGTGTGCTCAATGAGCGTGCTGCCGTCACCCCGGCCATGTCGATCAAGATTGCCGAAGCCTTCAGCCAGGAACAGACCGACATCTGGTTCAAGATGCAGAACAAATACGACTTCTGGCAGGCAAAGCAGGTCAGGCGCAAGAAGGTTCGTCCGGTGCCTGTCGACAAGGCAGCGTAAAGTTTTCTTCACATCGGATCTCGTCGCGCCTTTGTGCAGAAAAAAGCGCACCCGGCAGTGGAGCCGGATGCGCTTTTTTTGAAAGAGTAGAACGAATTACTGCACAGTGAGCGGCGCGGTCAGCCGGAAGGTGACCTGCGACTCTGCGGGAATGACGACGTCCTTGTTGCCGGTGAAGGCCGAGCCTGCGGTGCCTGCGCCAGCGCCAGCCAGACCGCCGATCAGGGCTCCCTTGCCGCCGCCTGCGATGCCGCCGATGATGGCTCCGAGGCCGGTGCCGCCGCCAGCCAATACGGCAGTGCGCTTGCCCTTACCCTTGGTGATCTGCTCAAACTCGGTGGTCTGCACAGGGATTCCGGCGATCGAAGTCAACTGGATGCCGAGGTCTCCGGCGCCCTTGAAGCGGCCCTGTCCCTTGGCGGCAACGACGGTGCCGGTGACGCGGGTGCCGCGTTTGAAGACGCTGCCGCCGCCGCGCGTGCTCAACGGCTCAGACAAGACGCCGCTGAAGCTGTCGCCTACGTTGTTGCGCTTTGCGCTCAGCGTCTCGGAGATGCTGACCCGGACGGTCGCGCCACTGGGCACGACTCTGGCTACGGGAGCAGGCGCAGGCGCCGGGGCTGCTGCCGGAGCCTGTGCTGGAGCTACTGCGGGAGCTGCCGCAGGTGCAGGCGCTGGTGCGGTGGCGGGAGTGCCGGCGGCTGGAGCCTGTGCCGGCTGATTGGCGGCCTGTGCGGGCGCTGAGCCTGCCGGATAGGTCACAGATCCGTCGGGATTGGTGACTGAGCCGTCCGCATTCTTCGTGCCGGCAGGCGGAGTGCTGTGGCATCCGCTCAGAATCATCGCTGTCCCCAGCGCTAAAGCGCCCCATATCTTCATTGGCTTGGTACCTATCATGATCGTCCTCCGTAAATTTTGGCGGGAGGCCGCTACTCCGGGGCCTCCACTGCCATTTGATGCACCCTAACACCTTAGTGCAAAGTCAACCGGTGCGAAACTGCTAAGTTTTCATGAAAAGGGAGTTGCAGGTTTGCTGCGGTGCTCGGATCTGCAGGAAACGGCGGCCGTTGCTGTCTGCGATCAGCTATTGAGAGGCCAGATCGAAGACCTTCTCCATGACGACCCACTTCTGTCCGGGAGCGGACTGCGGCAGCTCCTGCTGGAAGTTTGCCATGAGGGCCTCCCACTCCTGCACCTTGGCATTGGCAGCGTCGGCGGCAGACTTGGCTGAGAACGAAAAGTTGTCGCCCACGTCCATGATCATGAACAGCCGCGTCCCGGCGAGATAGATCTCCATGTCTACGATTCCCGCATCGAAAAGACTCTTCTTCACCTCGGGCCAGATCTTGACGTGATAACGCTTGTACTCCGCGATGGCGGTCTCGTCGTTCTTGAGATCGAGGGCTAAACAGTGACGTGGCATTCTTCCTCCAATAATTCTCCGATAAAGTCGATGGACTTTGGCTGTTGTTTGGGACCGAGACAAAGTCAATCGCAGAGTAACATTTCTCATTGAAAAGTGTTTCTAAATCTGGGGTGGCGCTTTCGAGGAAGATCGGGAGGGCATTCGGCGACGGAGATTGAAGTAAATAGAGGGGACTCTCCACCTCGGATTTCGATCGAGATGACGTGTTTTGTGGCTTGCGAATGACGTACGCCGGGCTTCGGGGTAACGTGTTTTAGAGTTTTGGGACACAATTAAAGGTGTCCCCGAAAATATCTTTTCAGCGGATTCACTTAAACGAGGTATTCTTTCATCTGTGCAGTAAACGGATTTCAGCCTATGACAGACACTTTTCGCCTGGAAAATAAAATCGCTCTCGTCACCGGTGGGGCCAGCGGCATCGGCGCTGCAACCTGCCGCGAATTGGCCCGCGCCGGCGCGCATGTTCTTATCGCCGACCTCAACCTCGTCGCAGCCGAGGCGCTGGTGGCTGAACTGCCGAACGCAAAGGCGATTGCGATGGACGTCACGGACTCCGCATCGATCGCTACTGCCTTCGCGAAGATCCCTCAGCTCGACATTCTCGTGAACAATGCGGGAATCGGCCTGGTCGGCGATATCACCCGCACCTCGGAGGAAGACTTTGCCCGTGTGATGCGGGTGAATGTGAACAGCGTCTTCCTGGTGACGCAGGCGGCCTTTCCGCTGCTGCTGGCGACACGCGGCAGCATCGTCAACATTGGCTCGGTGGCGGCGACAGTGGGTGTGAAGCAGCGCTTTGCCTACTGTGCCAGCAAGGGAGCTGTGCTGGCGATGACTCGCCAGATTGCGGTGGACTATCCCAAGGAGCTGCGCATTAACTGCATCGCTCCCGGCACCGTGCAGACACCATTTGTCGAAGGCTACCTCGAGAAGTACCACGCGCACGAGAAAGAGAAGGTCCGCGCCGAGCTGGTTGCTCGTCAGCCCATTGGACGGTTGGGTACGCCCGAGGACATTGCCTCGCTGGTGCGCTATCTCTGTTCGCGCGAGGCCGAGTTCATTAACGGAGCGCTGATCCCGATTGACGGCGGCTGGACGGCTGCCTGATCTCTTTTTCGATCCGCCGTGCAGATTCACCAGATTGAAGTGCTGAAAGTAAATATTGGAACGCTGAAATTCAAAGACAGGAAAGCCGCCAAGTTGAACGATATTCTTATCACCGCAGTTCGTGTTATCGATCTCCGCTTCCCGACCTCGCGCGAAAACATCGGCTCAGACGCCGTTAATAAAGACCCGGACTACTCGGCTGCCTATTGCATCATCGAGACGAATGCCGGGCTCGAGGGCCACGGTCTCTCGTTTACGCTGGGGCGTGGCACCGACCTTGTCGTGCAGGCGGCGGAATATCTGTCGCGCTATGCGATCAACCGCACGCTGGCCTCGATTACCGACGACTTTCGTGCGTTTGCGCGTCAGCTTACCGACGATACGCAGTTCCGCTGGCTGGGGCCGGAGAAGGGCGTCATTCAACTGGCCGCTGCTGCCCTGATCAACGCGATCTGGGACCTGTACGCTCGCGCCGAGAAGAAGCCGTTGTGGCAACTGCTCTCGGAGATGGAACCGGCGCAACTGATCAAGGCGATTGACTTTCGCTATATTGACGATGCGATCTCGCCGGAGGAGGCGCTCGATCTGCTTACGGAGCGCCGCAAGGGGCAGGCCGAGCGGCTGGCGCTGCTTCGCGAGAAGGGCTACCCGGCCTATACCACTTCGGCGGGGTGGTTCGGCTATAGCGAAGAGAAGATCCGCAGGCTCTCGAAGGAGGCGCTGGCCGATGGCTGGACGTACTTCAAGCTCAAGGTAGGCGGAGACGCGGCGGACGATCTTCGCCGCGGCCATATCGTGCGCGAGGAGATTGGCTGGACGAACAAGCTGATGGTCGACGCCAACCAGAAGTGGGGCATCGCCGAGGCGATCAGCCGTACGCGTCAACTGGCTGAGCTAAAGCCCTGGTGGATGGAGGAGCCGACCAATCCTGACGACATTCTTGGCCATGCGCGCATTCGCCGCGAGGTGCCCGAGGTGCGCATCGCAACCGGTGAGCACGTTCACAACCGCATCATGTTCAAGCAGTTGCTTCAGGCGCAGGCGATCGACGTGCTGCAGTTGGACAGTTGCCGAGTTGCCGGGGTGAATGAGAACCTTGCCATTATCCTTATGGCGGCCAAATTCGACGTTCCAGTCTGTCCTCATGCCGGGGGCGTCGGTCTGTGCGAGTATGTGCAGCATCTGTCCGCCTTCGACTTTCTCAGCGTTTCGACTACGCTTAAAGACCGTGTGATCGAGTTTGTCGATCACCTGCATGAGCACTTTGTCGATCCTGTCCGCATCAAAGATGGACACTATCTTCTGCCGCAGCAGCCCGGTTACAGCATCGAGATTCGCAAAGAATCCCTAACCCGTTTCGCCTATCCGCATGGCGAAGCCTGGAGCGCCACCAAGTGAAATTTGTCACGTTTTCGTCCAAAGCTGAATCTACGAACGCGCAGTCCAGAACCCTTGGCGAATCTGTTCCAGCCGAGTTGCTCAACTGCGGCGTTCCTACGCCGGGGCTGCTCGTCACCGGCAAGAACGGCGAGCAGGAGGTAGCGAACCTCTCGTCGCTGGGCTACCGCTCGGTGCGCAATATTATTGAAGCCGGTCCTGATGCTCTCGACAGGGTTCGCAAGATCGAGTCCAGCGCGCCGCGGATTCCGCTTGCGCGGGTTACGCTGCATGCGCCGATTCCGCGTCCGCCGCGCGTCTTTGCAATTGGCCTGAACTACCAGAAGCATGCCGATGAGTCGAAGATGGCGGTACAGAAGGTGCCGACCGTCTTTTTGAAGCTCACCAGCTCTATTGTTGGCCCGGACGCGCTGGTGATCCTTCCCAAGATCAGCACGCAGCCTGACTATGAGGCGGAGTTCGCGGTCGTGATCGGCAAGCGCGGCTACCAGATTGCGGAGAAGGATTGGCAACAGCACGTCTTCGGCTACACCATCGTTAACGATGTCAGCGCTCGCGACATTCAGCTCGCCACAAGTCAGTGGACGCTCGGCAAATCGTTCCCAACGTTTACGCCGATGGGGCCTGCGATTGTCACCGCTGATGAGATTGCTGATCCGCATGCGCTGGACATTTCGCTGACCATTGATGGCGAGACGTTGCAGAGCTCCAACACGAGCGACCTGATCTTCAAGATTCCTGCGCTGATCGCACACCTCTCGAGCCTGACCCCGCTTGAGGCTGGAGACATTATCAGCACGGGAACGCCTGAGGGCGTGGGTCTTGGCCGCAAGCCGCAGCGCTGGCTCAAGCCGGACGAGGAGATGGTCATCTCGGTCGAGAAGATTGGGCAGCTCCGCAACCGCACGATTGCGGAGTAGAGCTCGGATTATTTCCGGACAGGCTCGTGGTCGTAGCTGATCGCACGCGTTATCTTCCACGAGCCGTCTTTGTTCTGCCAGATGGTGATGAACTTCGCCTCGCCGAGGTCATCATCAATCCCCGGATGAGTGAAGCGATGAATGCCAATCTCTACCGCGCCGTATCCGTTTAGGGGATAGACCTCGAGCGTGCCCGGAACTAAGGTGCGATGCACCTTGCCGCAGATATTGTTCTTAATCGCATCGAGAAAGACCTGCTTGCCTACGGATAATCCGGTCTTATCGTGATAGAACTCCAGATCGTCGGCGATCATTGCACCCAAGGTATCGAGATCGCAATGGTTGTAGGCGTCGAAGAGCTTGGTGTCGAGAGCGGATACGGTCTGAAAGAGCGAATCCGCAGTTGGCGCGCTTTTTTCGGGCTTAGCTTGTGCTACGCCTGCCACCGGTGCAGCCAGCAATGGCAGGACGCAGAGAAAGAGCCCTAACTTTTTCCACTGGGGTAGCTTCTTCATAGGGTTCCTCGCATGGTGAAACCGGAATTACTTTTAAGTACGCTGATTGGGCCGGATCGTTCCGTTGATTCCAAATGAACCATAGGGCCGGCATGGGAATGGCTTCCTCCTGTCGGGGCTGTAGCGTATCTTGGAATCACACTCCCCATGCGTCAGCAGAGCATCTCGCAGCCATCGCGCCGCCTCCCCGTCTTGCTATGGGCGATGCTACTGTTATTTCCTTTGGCTTCATTTGGGCTTGGCCAGACCCGGGCGACGGCGGTTCCGCTCATTCTGCCGTCGGCTGTCGCTTACGACGCTGCGGGCAATCTCTATATCGCGGAGACCGGCAACCATGTCATTCGCAAGGTGGATACCGCAGGGAACATCACAACGATTGCCGGAACTGGAACGCAGGGGTTTGGTGGAGATGGTGGCCCGGCTACCGCTGCGCTGCTGGACTCGCCGCAGGGCCTCGCGCTTGGCGGCAGCAGCCTCTATATCGCTGATACGCACAACCATCGCATACGCAGGCTCGACCTTGGTACAGGAACGATCACTACTGTTGCGGGGACGACGGCGGGGTTCAGCGGCGACAATGGCCCGGCCGTCGCAGCGCAACTGAACCTGCCAACTGCCCTGGCGCTTGGCACCAACAACAGCCTTTATATTGCGGATACGCAGAACCATCGCGTCCGCAAAGTTAATCTGACGACCGGTACGATCACGACGATTGCCGGTAACGGCAGACAGGGCTTTAGCGGTGACGGCGGTCTGGCGGTGAGCGCTGCGATTGATTCTCCCGCGGGGCTGGCTGTGGATGAAGAACAGAACGTCTATTTGGCTGACACGCACAATCATCGGGTGCGAAGGGTCGATGCTGCTACCGGCCTGATCACTACCATTGCCGGTAGCGCCGCGGGCTTTAGCGGCGATAACGGACCGGCCACGGCTGCGACGCTGACGCTTCCGCATGGTCTCAGCATCGACGGCGCAGGGAACATCTATCTTGCTGACACGGCCAACCATCGCATCCGTCGCATCGACGCCGTTACCGGCACGATGACGACCATTGCCGGTAACGGCACGCAGAACTTCAGCGGCGATAACAATCCTGCGACGGTGGCCAATCTCGACTCTCCGAGAGCGGCCGAGGCGACTGACGCGGGTTTCGTTACCCTGGCCGATACCGCGAATCAACGCGTGAGACAGGTCGATACGCAGTCTCCCCCTGAGATTCATACGATTGCGGGACTCTCCGCGACAGCAGTGAGCGCGCTGACACTTACAGCGCCAGCCGCGATCCTCTACGGCAGCGGAGAACTGACGGCCACGCTTGCGTCGGCCGCTGCAACCGGCTCCATCACCTTTACGCTGCTCGATCCGGCTACGGCTAATGGCGCCACGCTTGAGACGACGCCGGTTGCTGCCAGCACTGCTACCTTCGATACGAGTGCGCTCTCCGTCGGTAGCTACAGCGTGCTCGCTTCTTATAGCGGAGACGAGCCCTCGTCCCAGAGCCAGCCGCTTAGCTTCAGCATTGTGCCGCGTCCGCTGGTCGCCACGCCCGATCCCATTACGCTGCTCTACGGGCAACCCATCCCTACGCTGACGGGGACGCTGAGCGGCGATCTGCCCCAGGACGACGCCAACCTTACAGCTACATTTACCGCGCCGGTCACAACGTTTGCGCCGGTCGCGAGCTATCCGATTACTGCTACGCTCGGTGGCACGGCGGCGAAGAACTACAGCTTCACTGCGGTGCCTGCCAGCGTAACGATTGCTCCGGCCCCTACCATCGCTACGCTTGTGCCGTCGGCTACATCGGTTGCGACAGGAGTGCCGCTGACGCTTACCGCTGCTGCTGTGCCGACCACTGCCGGAAGCCCTACGGGCACGATCATGGTCAAGGACGGAACAGCTACGCTTTTTACAGCGACCAATCCTGCGACCTACACCACCAGCACGCTTGCTCCCGGCATGCATACGCTTACCACGTTTTATGCGGGCGACCGGAACTTTATCGCCAGCGCCTCGAACTCGCTGCAGATCACTGTGGTGGCCGCGCCTCCGAACGCTGCAGACTTCAGCTTCACGTCTGCCGGGTCGGCATCGCAGACCATTCCTGCGGGTGGCACGGCCAACTTCAACTTCACGATGCAGATTGCGGGTGCGGCGCTATCGAGCCCGATTACGCTTGCCGCCAGCGGTCTTCCTCCATTGGCGACAGCGTCGTTCAATCCGGCGTATCTGCCGCCAGGCGCGACTCCGGCCAGCTTTACCATGACGGTCAGCATGCCGCAGACAACTACGGCGCTTGACAGTAGTTTTGAAGGCCCACTGATGGGGCTGTTGCTCTTTCCCTTGGCAGGATTGGCGTTACGCAGGCGAGTTCGCCGCAGCTTTGCGAGCTTTGTCGCGTGCGCGGTCATCGTTAGCGGCCTTGCCTTCTGCTGCGGCTGTGGAGACAGGATGAATACCGGAGGAGACAGCTCCACCAATCCGCCGACGTCCTACACCATTACAGTGACGGGAACGGCGACGACTGCTGCAGGAGGCACGATTCAGCGCTCGACCACGGTTAATCTGCTGGTAGAGTCTGCCGGCTAGCCAGCATAGAAATCGCGCGACTGGCTAAAATAGAAAGATGCTGCTTGAAGGTCTTCACCTCCCTCTGACCACGCCCTTTTATCCTGACGGTCGCCTGAACCTGCGCAAGCTCGAACAAAACGTGGCTGCCTACTCGAAGACTCCGGTCTCAGCTATCGCTGTGTTGAGCCGCCACGGTGAGCCCACCCTGCTCTCGGAGGTGGAGACGCGCGAAGCTCTGCAAACTGCCATTGCAGCGGCTGCCCCCGAGAAGGTTCTGCTTGCCGGGATCTCGCGCGACAGTGTTCGCGAGACGCTTGCCATTGCAGAACATGCGGCAACGCTGTCTTACGATGCCGTGCTGGTTGCGCCGCCATCATTTTTGCAGGCAGCGTTTGACGCACGTCAGGCGAAGGAGCTGCTGACCTACTTTCAGGCTGTTGCCGATCGCGTCGAGCTTGCCATCGTGCTTGATGCAAGTGTGGCGACGCTTCCGGCTGAGGTTGTCGTTGAGCTTGCAGCGCATCCGCGGATTCTGGGCCTCGTCGATGGCAGGCCGACGGCGGAGCGCATTGCGCAGATCAGGCAGGCGACTGCGGCCATTAAGCATGAGGTCACGGTGACTCCTGTCTTTGCAGCGGTGACGCGGCGCATGCTGGCTCCGGAGGAGAACCCGGCGATGTTGTCGGTCAAACCGCTGGTTGGTGGAGGGACAGCGCTTACCGTACTTCCAGCTACGCCGGGAATTAAGACGCGCACGAAGGTGGTCGGCTTCCAGATGCTTGCCGGCAACACAGCGACGATGCTCGACGCTCTGTTGTCTGGATGCGTCGGCGCTATGCCTGCGTTTGCTGCGAGCGCGCCGCAGGCCACCTACGAGGTGATTGCGGCATGGAAGGATGGCGATCGCGGGCTCGCAGAAGAGAAGCAGCAGCGGCTGCAGGCTGCGGCTCGGTTTCTTGAAGAAGGGATTGGCGTTGCCGGTATTAAATTCGGCTGCGACCTCAACGGCTACTTCGGCGGCTTGCCTCGTCTGCCGCTGTTGCCGCCAAGTGGCGAAGATCGCACACAAATTGAGTCGTTGTTGCAGGGGCTACGCAACTGAACTCTTATACTGGATGAACTGAACCAAGGGAGATATGCAATGAGGCTGTATCAAATGGCGGATGCCGTCCGGTACGAGATGATGAATACCGACGAGCTGCGTGAGACGTTCCTGCTGGAAGGGCTCTTTCAGCCCGGCGAAATCGAACTGGCGTATGTCGATCTCGACCGCACCGTCATTGGCTCGGCTGTGCCGACTAAAGCGGCGCTGAAGCTGGAGACGCAGCCTGAACTGCGCGCCGATTATTTTCTGGAGCGGCGCGAGCTGGGCGTTCTGAACGTTGGCGGAGCCGGATCGGTTGTGGTCGATGGCAAGAGCTTCGATCTCGACAAGCTCGACTGCCTCTATGTTGGACGCGGCTCGAAGGAAGTTTCGTTCACCAGCAAAGATGCGAAGAATCCCGCTAATTTCTACCTACTCAGCTATCCCGCACACGCAGAGTATCCGACGGCGATGGTGAAGTTTGCTGATCTCAAGGGGCTTGAGCTGGGCAGCTTTGAGACGTGCAATAAGCGCACGATCTATAAGGCGATTTATAAAGAGGGAATCAAGAGCTGCCAGTTGGTGATGGGCTTTACTCTGCTTGCCGAGGGTAGCAACTGGAACACGATGCCTGCGCACACGCATATGCGCCGCAGTGAGGTTTACTTCTACTTCGATGTTGATCCCGCGCACCGCGTCTTTCACCTGATGGGACCAGCGGATGCGACGAGCCATCTGGTAATCGCGGATAAGGAAGTGGTTGTGTCTCCGGGTTGGTCGATCCATTCGGGCGTCGGGACGAAAAACTACGGCTTCTGCTGGGGTATGGGCGGAGAGAACCAGGCATACGACGACATGGATGCCCTAACCATTGCGGAGCTTCGATAAATGTCAGCAGGTAAGTCAGCAAAGAGTCTCGTCCTTCGCCCGAAGGATGAATGCAAGTGGGATCTGGTCAGCCTCGGCGAAGTGATGCTTCGACTCGATCCGGGCGATGTGCGCGTCGCTACGACGCGCCAGTTCAATGTGTGGGAGGGCGGCGGCGAGTACAACGTTGCTCGCGGTCTGCGCCGCTGCTTTGGCCTCAAGACTGCCATCGTCACTGCGCTTGCCGATAATCCGGTGGGACGGCTGCTTGAAGATCTGATGTTGCAGGGCGGGGTTGATCAGTCGCACGTCGTTTGGACGAAGTATGACGGCGTTGGCCGCACAACGCGCAATGGCCTCAACTTTACCGAGCGCGGATTTGGTGTTCGTGCTGCACTTGGCTGTTCTGACCGCGGCAACACTGCTGTCAGCCAGTTGAAGCCGGGGCAGATTGATTGGGACGAGATCTTCGGCAAAGAGGGTGCACGTTGGCTGCATACGGGCGGCATCTTCTGCGCGCTTTCGGAGACGACGCCTGAGGTTGCGAAAGAGGCGATGGCCGCTGCGCGCAAGCACGGCACCATCATCAGCTACGATCTCAACTATCGCGACTCGTTGTGGAAGTCGATTGGCGGCAAGGCCCGCGCTACCGAAGTCAACCGCGAACTGGCAAACTACGTCGATGTGATGATCGGCAACGAAGAGGACTTTACGGCGGCGCTCGGTTTTGAGATCGAGGGCGTAGGTGAAGACCTCGCAGAGCTCGACACCGGCAGCTTCCGCCGCATGATCGAGAAGGCAGTTGCTACGTTCCCCAACTTTAAGGCTGTGGGGACAACGCTGCGCCACGCCAAGACGGCCACGGTTAATGATTGGGGCGCGGTCTGCTACTACGAGGGCGACTTCCACGAGGCGCGGCCCATGCCCGACCTCGAGATATTCGACCGAGTTGGCGGCGGCGATTCCTTTGCTTCGGGCTTGATCTACGGTTTCCTCAACGAAAAGGGTGCGGATTGGGCGGTCAACTGCGGCTGCGCTCACGGCGCGCTCGCGATGACCACCCCCGGCGACACCACCATGGCGACTTTCGACGAGGTGCAGCGCGTGATGAAGGGCAGCGGAGCCAGAGTGCAGCGGTAGATATTGCCAGTGGATTTTTAGAGACAACTTGAATTTAAAGATTCAGGGGAAAGAATTAGAGATGCGTAAAGAAGAAGTATTGAAATCACTCCGCGAGATCGGCCTGGTGCCGGTTCTCCGCGCGGAGTCTGTCGATAAGGCGCTTGCGCTTGCTGAAGCAATTGCTGCGGGTGGAGTCACTGTACTTGAGATCACCATGACCGTGCCTGGAGCGATTCAGGTGATGCGCAAGCTGGCAGAGCAACGCCCGGACATTCTGATCGGCGCCGGAACCGTGCTCGATGCCGAGACGGCGCGCATGTGCATCCTTGAGGGTGCGAAGTTTGTCGTCAGCCCTGCGCTTAATCTGCAGACCATCGAGATGTGTCATCGCTACTCCGTCGCGGTGCTGCCGGGCGCGCTGACGCCGACTGAGATCGTTACGGCGTGGCAGGCTGGGGCCGATGTGGTCAAGGTTTTTCCGGCAAGCGCGATGGGCGGGGCCAAGTATCTTACGGCGCTCAAGGGGCCGCTGCCGCAGGTCGATCTTATTCCGACGGGTGGCGTCTCTCTTGCAACTGCTGCAGAGTTTCTCAACGCTGGAGCTTTTGCTCTTGGAGTGGGTTCCGACCTTGTGGATGCAAAGGCGATGGCCGCTGGCAAGCCCGAGGTGGTTACGGAGACCGCACGAAAGTATCTCGCAATCGTCAACGAGCACCGCTCTGCAAAAAAAGCGTAAGCAACCACTTAGCGGAGGCGGTCCATTTACGGTTCGCCTCCGCTGCGGCATCCTGAAGTTTGCCAAAGAAATCAGCTTGTCAGGCGTCGCTGAAAAAGCCTAAGATTCGCAGCCAAAGGAGACCGGCCATGGGATCCCTTGCTGCTGCTCCTGCAATCGACGAAACCAAACTCAACGCATTTATGCACCGCGCAGTTGGCGACATGGGCGCAGCCATGCACGCTGTTCTGATTGTGCTGGGCGACAAACTGGGCCTGTACAAGGCTATGGGTGATGGCAGGCCGGTAACTCCGGTAGAACTGGCCTCGCGCACCGGGACCAGCGAGCGCTACGTTCGCGAGTGGCTCAACGCCAACGCAGCCAGCGGTTACATCGTCTACGATGCCGATTCGCAAAGATACACGCTGCCGCCCGAACAGGCTCTGGCGCTGGCGGTGGAGAACAGCCCTGCGTTTCTACCCGGCGCGTTCCAGATCATCTCTTCCTGCTTCAACGATCAATCAAAGATCGAGAATGCATTTCGTTCGGGCAAGGGCGTGGGCTGGCATGAACATCATCACGACCTGTTTCATGGAACGGAGCGTTTCTTCCGTCCCGGCTACATCGCCAATCTGATCTCGCAGTGGGTTCCGGCGCTCGACGATGTACAGGCAAAGCTCCGTCGCGGAGCGAAGGTTGCCGACATCGGTTGCGGCCTCGGCTCTTCGACGATCCTGATGGCGAAGGCATTTCCGAAGTCGGAGTTTTACGGCTTCGATTACCACGGCAAATCCATCGAGCTGGCGCGCCAGGAGGCAAAGCGCGATGCGGTGGAGGACCATCTGCACTTTGAAGTGGCAACCGCGAAGGACTATCCGGGGCAGGAGTATGACTTTGTCGCCTGCTTCGACTGCCTGCACGACATGGGCGATCCGGTGGGAGCGGCGGCTCACGTTCGTTCGACGATGAAGGACGATGGCACATGGATGATCGTCGAGCCGTTTGCCGAAGATGCGACGGAGGCGAACCACAACCCCATTGGCAGAGTCTTTTATTCAGCTTCCACGCTGCTCTGTGTACCTGCGTCGATCTCGCAAGAGGTTGGGCTGGCACTTGGCGCACAGGCTGGCGAGAAGCGAATCGGTGAGGTGGTACGAGCAGGAGGCTTCACGCGCTTCCGCAGGGCCACGCAGACACCGTTCAACCTTGTGTTTGAGGCAAGGCCCTAAGGCTTTGGGCGAGTAACCCAGAGCAGTGGCTGACGAATCGGAAATGTTCGTTGCAACTCTGGGATGCTGGTGTCGGGCGGCAGCGTCTTCCAGAGGTCGGCGTACTCGGGCCGCGTATAGGCGCGTGCGCAGAAGAGCAGGCTGGGCTGTCGCAACGGCAGATCGTCGAAGTGCGTTGCATCCGCCGGATAAGGCCACGCGCCCTTGTTCTTGATAAATGGAAAGTGCCGTGCGATAGCTGCTCGCATGCCGGGGCCGTCTTGCAGATCGTAATCCCATACGCTGTCGAAGGGCGTATAGAGGAGTTGGCAGACTGCTGCAAGCATATCGAGGTTGAAGAGTGAGAGGCGATAGGGATTCGGTGTCGACAGATCGTGTGGAAATACTCCATCCGCATTGATCTGTGCGCGAATCGTCACCGACTTGTAGCGATGGCGAAGCTCTCCCATAGGCGTGTCGTCGGTATTCGGTAAAAGCGCCAGGCGCAGCCGCATGAATGCGATTGCCTGTAGCATCCACGAGCTGCCGTGGTGGTCCTTCTGATCGCGGGCCAGTCCCGCAAGCTGTGAACTATTGAGCCAGTCGAAGTATGCGCCAAACCATTTGGTCAAGCCGTCAAGATCTTTCTGGGTGAATGCCTCTGCGTTCACGAGGAAGGGAATTGCCTGCGCTACCTCCGCGAGATGTACCGTGTCGAGAACGCCTTCGAAGCGGCCTGACGTTGCAGGAAGAATCACCTCCGCATACATCAAGCTGGGCGTCATGCTCGTTGCCGGATCAACGAACCATGCACGCAGATGCTGTATGGCCGCCTGCGCATAGCGTTCTTCTTTTGTCAGCAGATACGCTGAGGCCAACGCAGCGACCCATATGCTCAGATCGAGCATGGCATCGCGGTGCGCTGTAAATGCATCAGGATTTGCCACGCCCTTTCGTTGCAGGTAAGCGCCGTCTTTCTTCGCTGGATCGGGCCAATAGTCTTCGGCTTCGGAGTAGAAGTCACGCGGCGTTCCGGGGCTGCGCTTGCAGGGCAGCGTCGTCAGTGGAGCAGGCGACTTTGTGAGATAGCTTTGTGCTGCGCTGAGGATGCGGTCGTGATCGATTGCCGCAACGTCGGGCCGGGCCGTCGATGCCTGTGCTATGAGCGTCCGCGGCAAGAACATGCCTGCGGTGACAACGCCGGCGGCTTGCGTGCAGAAGGTTCTGCGGGTGATCGGCATCGGGCCACCTTTCTTCTGCGGAAGGGTATCACGGAAGCGTGAAAGGGAAGATCAGCGGATAAATCCCTGCCTCATTCCATTTAAATAGGTGTTTGAAACGATAGGATTGTATGGGGAGATCATGTCGATTCGGTTTGCTGCTTCAGCTGCTGCTGTTTGTCTATTCAGCGCTCTTTCTTTAGCCTTCGCGGCTCCGCGCACTGTACAGATATGCGTGCAAGACCAGAATGGCGGCGCGTTACCGGGTGCCACGGTCCAGCTTCGAGATCAGTCGCAGACGTACTCGAGCCAGTTAGATGGATGCGCGTCGGTGCCTGTGGAAGCGGGCACGCAGGTTCAGGTCACGCACGCGGGCTTTGCTTCTGTATTGCAGACAGTCGGCGATCAAGACCGATTGGTGATTGTGCTGCGGGTTGCCGCTACTTCGCAGAGCATCGAGGTAACGGCGGCGCGAACGCCGCTTGCGCTCGATGCCAGCGCCAGCAGCGTCCGCACGATGACTGGCCAGCAGCTTCAGGAGGCTCCCGGCTTTACTCTCGATGACGCGCTTCGTCAGGTTGCAGGCTTCCAGCTCTTTCGCCGCACCAGTTCGTGGGTCTCCAATCCAACGACGCAGGGAACGTCTTTGCGTGGGCTTGGCTCTACGGCTGTCAGCCGCACGCTTGTGCTTAGCGACCAGGTTCCCTTGAACGATGCCTTTGGCGGATGGATTCATTGGAACGAGATTCCGGAGTTGGCTGTGCGCGATGTCGAGCTGATGCGCGGCGGTGCGTCGGACCTCTACGGTTCGAGCGCTATCGGCGGCGTTATTGACGTGGTGCCGGTGGTGCCACAACATTTTGGCTACGCGGCAGATGTATCGGGTGCAAGCGAAGATACCTCCAGCGTCAACGGCCTGCTCACTCTAGGCACGCATGGCTGGAGCGGCCTTGCTGCAACGACGCTCTTTCGCACCGATGGATATATTCTTACTGCTCCGTCTGTACGCGGGCCTATCGATACGGACTCGAATGTTCACTCACAGAATGGGCGGGTTGATCTGCGCCGCGCTTTTAGCAGCGACGGTAGCGTGTTTGTACTTGGAAATGTGCTCAATGAAGCTCGTGGAAACGGGACGCCTGCACAGACCAATGCGACACGTTTGTGGCGATATGTTGGCGGCGCAAACTGGTCTCCTGCGAATGCCGGGCGATTCCTGCTGCGTATTTATGGAGACGATCAAAACTATCGCCAGAGCTTTTCGTCGATTTCAACTGATCGCACTTCGGAGAAGCTGACCAGCCTGCAAGGCGTTCCTTCGCAGCAGATTGGCGGTGCGGTACAGTGGGCGCGCGGTTATGCGGGAAAGATTACGCTGGTTGCGGGCGGCGATCTGCTCGACACGCGCGCGACGGACAATGAGACTTCAGTGAAGAGCGGCGTTCTTCAGCCAACGGTCAGCACCAGCGCTCGCCAGCGCGGCAGCGGCATCTATGGAGAAATTTTGTGGCAGCCGTCGACGTGGTCGATTGCGTTCTCTTCGCGTCTCGATCGCTTTGGCAATCTGGATGCGAAGCAAACTACGGCAGGCGCGTCTGCATCGGTACCGCTTCCTGCGATTCAGGAGACCGTCTTCGATCCCCGGTTGGGTATCGTCAAGAAGGTTGGCGGTGGTTTGTCGCTTACTGCTTCGGGCTTCCGCGCCTTTCGCGGCCCTTCGCTGAACGAGCTATATCGCAAGTTTCAGGTGGGACAGCAGATCACGCTGGCCAATGGAAACCTGCGTTCGGAGCGGGCAACGGGCTTTGAGGCGGGTGCGTTGATGGAGCTGTCGCGATGGGGTTCGGTGCGGGGCAGCTACTTCTGGACTCAGGTGAATCGCCCGGTGGCGTCGGTGGCCATCAGCTCCACGCCGACCAGCCAGCTCTTGCAGCGGCAGAACCTTGGTCAGTTAGAGAGCCGCGGGCTGACGGCGGAGTATGAACTGAAGCCATTGCCGTTCCTCATGGTGACGGGCGGATATCAATATGCGGTCTCAACGGTGACGAAGTTTCAGGTCGATCCGACGCTTGTAGGCAAGTGGACGCCGGAGGTCCCGCGAAACAGCGCCACGCTGCAGGCACGGTTGCACAAAGATAAGATTGGCATCCTCAGCGTCGATCTTAGAACTAGCGGACAGTCCTTCGATGATTCGGCAAATCAGTTTCGTCTTGCAGGGTATGCTCAGGTCGATCTTTATGCCGAACATGCCTTCGGGCGTAGATGGCAGGTCTACAGCTCGGCGCAGAATCTCTTCAACACCGAGATTCAAGCGGGCCGAACGCCGTTGCTGACTCTGGGCGCTCCACGCATCGTCACGATTGGTGTACGGCTTCACTAAGTCCTAACGCTAAATGCCCCATGTCCAAAGTTCCGGACATGGGGCACCCGACTAGTTTAGGGAATTTGTCTTTACAGGTGTCGATGTGTAGGCCATTTGAGGTATTTGGTGGCGGCTTCGTGGATGGGGCTGGCGACGGAGGCGAAGTTGGCTGCGACGTGGTGTTCGAAGCCGTTCTCGCAGATGAAGCGGAGCAGCTGTTGCATGTTGGGGATCTCGACGACGCCTGCGCCGCCGAAGGTATTCAGCGGATCGTCAGTGAAGTTGCCCTCGCCGACGTAGCCGCGGATGGTACCCTCGAAGTCGTCGGTGGTGAAGCGCGCGAAGCTCATCGCGCCCGCCTTGACCGTGCCGTCGAGCGTGCCGAAGGTGTTCTCCT